>DILZ01000065.1:175-1693 GCA_002425305.1 Ruminococcaceae bacterium UBA5579 | reverse complement strand
CATTACTGTCCGCCATAACGACATACTCGGCGTGGCTTTCGTTAATGAACTGAGCAGCGCCCGCAAGCGCTTCAAGTCTGCCGCGGTACATACCCGCGTTTTCACGGCCGTAGGGCGGGAGAATGTGCAGGCCGCCGGTCTTACGCGCCAGATCCCACTCCGAACCCATTCCGAGGTGGTTCATCAGTGAATAATAGTTCTGCTTGGTGATTATCCCGACCTGAGTTATACCCGAGTTCACCATTGCGGAAAGCGGAAAGTCTATCAGACGATACTTGCTGCCGAACGGAACGCTTGCCATCGCTCTCGCCTTAGTTAATTCGGGAAGGGTCTGTTCGTGCATATTAGCAAAAATCAAGCCCAAAACTTTAGACATACTTGCCATATCAAACGTCCTCCTATATCAAATATCCTTAGAAATCATAGCCTTAGGCGGAGCTACGGCTTTATCGGAAACGTTCACGCGATGTCCGACTACCGCTACGCCCCACTGCGACTTGTCCTCGATAAGCTCGGGACGTTCGCCTATGTGCGCTCCCTCACCGATAACGCAATCCTCGCCGACGATCGCGTATTCGATAACAGCGCCCTTCTTGATCACCGTATTCGGCATTATAATGGAATCGCGTACTATCGCGCCTTCTTCAATGGTAACTCCGGCGAACAGCACGGAGAAGTCTATCATACCGTTTATCTCGCAGCCCTCCGCTATCATCGAGTTCTCGATACGCGACTGAGGACCCGCGTAATGAGGCGGCATAACGGGGTTTCTGGAGTATATCTTCCAGCTGTTGTCCAACAGATCAAGCGGAACGTTCGGGTCGAGCACGTCCATATTCGCTTCCCAAAGGGAATCGATAGTTCCAACGTCCTTCCAATAGCCGTCAAAACGGTAAGCGACCATCTTCTCGTTGTTTTCCATCATCGCGGGGATAATATTCTTGCCGAAGTCCTTTGTCGCGCCCTCGTCGTTCTCATTTTCGATAAGATACTTGCGCAGCTTTGCCCAGGTAAACACATAAACGCCCATAGAGATAAGGTTGGATTTCGGTTCGGCGGGCTTCTCCGCGAACTCGTAGATCGTGTCGTTCTCATCAACGCTCATAACGCCGAAGCGCGAAGCCTCCTCCCACGGAACTTCAAGAACCGCGATAGTCGCGTCCGCGTTGGTCTGCTTATGGAAATCAAGCATTTTGCCATAGTTCATCTTATAAATATGGTCGCCCGAAAGGACAGCCACATATTCGGGATTATAACGGTCTACAAAGCTGATGTTCTGATAAATGGCGTTCGCCGTGCCGGAATACCAACTCTTGCCGCTCGCAGTCTCATACGGCGGGAGAACGTGCACGCCCCCGTGCGCTCTGTCAAGACCCCAAGGCTGACCGTTTCCTATGTACTCGTTGAGCACCATAGGCTGATACTGCGTCAGAACGCCTACCGTGTCGATACCCGAGTTTACGCAGTTCGACAACGGGAAATCGATGATACGGTATTTACCGCCGTAAGGAACGGCGT
>DILZ01000065.1:0-166 GCA_002425305.1 Ruminococcaceae bacterium UBA5579 | reverse complement strand
CGTACAAACGGCTTCCTTGACCGCCGGCAAGCAGCATTGCGACGCACTCTTTTTTAATGTGATTCATATCTCTTCCTCCTTAATTTATTTATAGATCGTTTTTATTAATATCCATACATCGAGCTTTGATGTTCCTTGCCCGCCGCGCCGTTCTGCCGCAACGGGC
>DILZ01000088.1:18838-19620 GCA_002425305.1 Ruminococcaceae bacterium UBA5579 | reverse complement strand
ACGCTTTGGTGTCGATAAACGGCTCGGGGGTATGATACCGATTGCAGTTCGCAGTAAAATGTCGGCAGTACCGTTAAAAACACTTTGAAAACAGTTTACGGAGAATGATCTATGGACGAGAAGAAAAAGAACACCGCGAAAAATTCAGATAAGTCGGCAAAAACGAGCGCTCCGAAAAAGCCCTCCGCAAAAAAAGTGCCGCAGGGCGACATCATTTTTGCGCTGGATATCGGAACGCGAACCGTTGTGGGCGTTCTGGCAAAGAAAACGCCGCAGGGCTGTCAGATCGTTGATATGGTGACCGTCGTCCACGAGAAGCGTTCTATGGCGGACGGGCAGATCGAGGACATCAGATCGGTTTCGGCGGACATCAAGAGAGTTAAGCGCGAGTTGGAAAACCGACAGGGTATCTCGCTGCAAAATGCTTGTATCGCGGCGGCGGGCAGAGCGCTGAAAACTCTTCGCGCATCGTGGGAATACAAGCTGCCAAAGGATAAGATCATAACGCCTGAGGCATTGAAGGCTACGGAGCTTGACGCTGTTCGGCGCACCTGTGAGAGCTTTACGCAGACCAATGATAACGCGGCGTTTTACTGTGTGGGTCACAGCGTCATCTCGCGCTCGCTGGACGGCTTCAAGGTGCAGAAGCCCGAGGGACATAGAGGAGAAAGGCTCACAACGGAAATCATCGCGGCTTATTTGCCCGCGTATGTTGTGGAGAGCCTTTGTACTGCCGTAGACGACGCCGGTCTTGAGGTGTCGCGGCTGACGCTGGAGCCTAC
>DILZ01000088.1:2775-18732 GCA_002425305.1 Ruminococcaceae bacterium UBA5579 | reverse complement strand
ACAACGGCCGGCGATGAGATAACGGAAACGATAATGAAGGAGCTGCTGGTCGATTTCAACACAGCGGAGATGATAAAAACCTCCTCCGAAAAGGAAATAACGTATAAGAACATACTCCTCACTGATTGCAAAATATCGCACGAACAGGTGATGAACCTGATATCATCATCGGCGCACGACCTCGCGAGAGTTATTGCGGAAGAGATACTGTCGGCAAACGCAAAGCCTCCGCAGGCAGTATTCTTGGTAGGCGGCGGCAGCAAGCTGGAGGGGCTTCCCGCGCTTGTAGCCGAGGCGCTTGACCTTGATGTTTCCAGAGTAATAACGGGTCGGCGCGAGCTGCTGCGCGGCATATCAGCGCCCGAAAGTATGGTGCTGGGTGCGGAACATACTACGCCGCTCGGCATCGCAATAAGCTCGGGAGAGGGCGTATCTTATGATTTCACAACGATAACGGTAAACGGCAAAAAAATGCGCGCGCTCGACACGAACAGGCTTACGGTATTTGAGCTGATGAGCTTTGCGAAAATCAAGCCCGAGGATATGATAGCTTCCACGGGCAAGACCATCTCGTTTACCGTTTGCGGAGAGAAAATAACGGTGCGCGGCAAGCCCGCAAGTCCGTCCGAAATAACGGTGAACGGCGAGCCTGCCTCGCTTAATACTGTTGTCACCAAGGGCGACGAAGTGACGATAACTCCCGCTGCAAAGGGTGCGGACGGCGCAGCGCGGCTTTCTGACTACTTTGATATGTCGACTGTACGTTCCTGTACTGTTACGCTTTTTGGCAAAAAACGCCGCGTGGGACGCTACATACTCATAAACGGCAGAGAAACCACCACAGAACGCCGCATTTGGGACGGCGACGAGGTGGAGTTCGTTGAAACGGAAACGCTAGGCAAGCTGTTAGCGGCTTATAATATAAAGGAGAGCGTTTTGCTGAACGACAAGCAGGTTTCCAATGAGGTGACGCTGCAAAGCGGTGATATAATCTCCTATAAAGACCCGCAAAAAAACGAGCCGGAGGAGCAAAAGACGGTTGTTTCGCTTTCAAAGCCGGGCGACGCCGCGCCGACGGGCAATTCGGGGCGGCGGATAACGGTAAACGGGATAGAGGCTGACTTCCCTGTGCGCGAGGACGGCAGTTCACCTATATTCCTTGATGTTGCGGCGGCATTCTCGGACGATCCCACCGAGCTGCTGGCAAGCGCAAAAACCATTACCGTAAACGGTAAGATAGCGCGGCTTGACGAGGAGATACACGACGGGGACGTTATCGTTATAGAATAGAATATATGAATAAGATCTGTGGAAAAATATACGGTATATACGATTACGGTATGTTCGTCCGGGCGGCAAATTATAATGTATGGTGCGTAAAATGAAAAGAACAGTAAAACTAACGTCAATAATTTTGGCGGCGGCAATGCNNGCTGCCAAAGGATAGCTGATGATCCCAATGCTTCAAGCTCTCCCGAAAGCTCCGCCTCGTCGACCACAAGCGAGGCAGAGCAGCCGAATGAAGCAAACCCTCCCAAAGAGTATTCGATATTAAAGCAGAGCTTTCTTAAGAAATACGAGGCGGAAAAAGGCTCCTTTAACGGAAGAGCGANNCAGCGAAGGACGAACACGGCGAAGAGCTGCAAAATCCCGATTATGGCGGATATGTTGAACTGAAAAAAGGTCAACACCTTTCGCAGGTAGTGACCGCTGTGTCATCGCAGTTTTACCGCGCAGTCATCGCGGTAAGGTCGGCGGAGGGGGCGAAAATAAGGCTTCAGGTCGGCGATCTTGTCGAGGGAATGTATTCCGTGCCGAAAACCGACAGCGAGGACGACGAGTTCAAGCTGTTCGTTGTGGATAATCTTTATTTGTCCGTCGGAATGAACTCGCTTATGTTTACCGTTGAAAACGGCGCGGCGGATATTGACTGCTTTGTCGTTGAAAACTCGGACGCGGCGGGTGAGGAGCTTTACAGAACGGGCAGCGCTTGTGTTGCGGAAAACGCATCTCTGCGTACCGCAATGCTTATGAGGGCACTTTCCGATAATTACGGTAAATACACCTTAACGGCGCAAAACGTTTCGTGCGGAACAAATGCGGAGATAGACGCGGTCTATGAGGAAACCACACGATATCCCGCAATTCGTACAAGCGAGCTTGCCCTTGTGCTCAAGGATGACGCGCACTCCGCAGAGGTCATCAAAAACGATCTTGAGCTTGCAAAGGAGTGGGACGAAAAAGGCGGTATCTGCTCATACAGCTGGCATTGGTACTCCCCAAATCCGCTTCGCAGCACGAACGCAAACGACTTTTCGCTTAGCACGGCTCTTGACGGCATCGATCCGTTAGAGCTTGGTATGCTGAACGAGGACGGGATACAGCTGCAGCTGAACAATGAGCTTATGACACAGGAGGCGGCACAGCTGCTTTACGACCTGGACAAGCTCGCGGATACTCTCAAGGAGCTTGACGATGCGAATATCCCCATTCTGTTCGAGCCTATCCCCGATGGTGACACAGGATTTTTCTGGTGGGGAGGCAGCTCGGAAAACTATAAGAAGCTCTGGCAGCTCGTTTTTACAAGACTTGGGAAGTATAACGGACTTAAAAATCTTATCTGGATATGGAACAACAGTGATTTCAGCTTCTATCCCGGCGACAAGTATGTCGACATCATCGCACAGAGCTTCTATGAAAAATCCACATCTTCATTCGCGGGAAGATTCACCGCACTTTCCTCCGATCCCGCGACGGGGCGCAAGATACTTGCCGTGACTTCGTGCGATGTTCTACCAAGCATTGATTTTATGAACCGCGACAACGCGATGTGGCTTTGGACGGCTCCCGACAGCGGCGAATACACGATAGACAGAACGGGAAAGCTCTCCGAAACGTACACGAAAAAATCCGCGCTGCGTTATGCTTACAGCTGTCAGAAGTGCGTTACACTTGATATGCTCGCGGAACACGGTTGGAAGAAGAACAATTAAAGATAGGGCGCGGTCATTACCGCGCCCCTTTGTTTTTGCATATGTCGTTTAAGGAACACTCCCCGCATTTCGGAGAACGCGCAGAGCACACTTCCCTGCCGTGCCAAACCAATCTGTGACACAACATCAAGCCCTCCTCGGGCGGCACTATCGCGCGGAGCTGCCTTTCAACCTGTGACGCGTCCTTGCCCTCGGACAGCCCGAGTCTGTTCGTCAATCGGATAACGTGCGTATCGCAAACAACAGCCGGTTTTCCGTAAAGATCGCCGACTATAAGATTGGCGGTCTTACGTCCGACGCCGGGGAGCTTCACAAGCTCCTCTATAGTGTCGGGGACTTTTCCGCCGTAAATATCCCGCAGCATACGGCACATTTCCACGATATCCTGCGCCTTCGTGTGGAACAATCCGCAGGACTTTATGTACTCCTCAACCTCGGAAACATCTGCTTCGGCGAACGCGTTCACGCTCGGAAAACGCTTGAACAGCGCGGGAGTTACCAGATTAACGCGCTTGTCCGTGCACTGCGCCGAAAGACGCACAGAGATGAGCAGCTCGTGCGGTTTTTGATATGTCAGCGCACACTTCACATCGGGATAATCCTTTTTAAGACGCTCTATTACCTCAAGAGCGCGGGCTTTCTTCGTCATTCTCATTTGCTTTCTTCCTTAACCGGCTTGTGGTCTTTTATCGCGCGTACCTTCACTATGCTTCTGTCCTCTATCTGCACGACCACCAGCTTCACATTCTCATATTCGACCACTGGAGGCTTTGCTGCCACATTTTCGGGGATATAGCCGAGCTTATCCGTCACAAAGCCCGATATGGTCTGATATTCGTGATCCTCCGGCAGCTTTACGCCGAACAGCTCGAACACGTCCTCGGGATCGGTATCGCCGTCCACATCGTAGACCTCGTTGCCTATTCGCGTTATCTGCTGCTTTTCGTCATCGTACTCGTCTTGAATATTGCCCATAACCGCCTCGATTATATCCTCCAGCGTTACTATTCCCGCCGTGCCGCCGTATTCGTCCACTACAACGGCCATTCCCGAACGCAGAGATGTAAGCGTCTTGAAAATATCCGGGCAGGTCTGCGATTCGGGGATAAAGCTCACGTCGCGGATAAATTCGCGTATGCTGAAATCCGAAAGGTCGCTTTTTCCTATAAGACAGAGCAAGTCCTTAACTATTACAATGCCGATTATCTTGTCAACGCTCTCCTCAAAAACGGGTATGCGTGAAAATCCCATATCAAGCGCGAGATAGATAAGGTCGTCAAGCGTTATCGTATTGATATCCACCCCGACGATATTCGTGCGGTGCGTCATAACATCGGCGGCAGTGAGGTCGTTGAACTCGAAGATGTTGTTTATCATCTCCGCCGACTGTTCCTCGATGCTGTCCTCGTCCTCGTCCTTTGCGAGAGCGTCCACAAGGTCGCGCACGTCTTCCTCGGAAACGTCCGCGTAATTTGCGCCGAGCGCCTTTTTCAGCAGCGCCGATATCCCCTTGTCAAGTCCGACAAGCGGCGCCAGCAATACCCGCGCTACTTTATGCTCCTGCTGTGTACTTCGACTGCCGTCACTATCCATATTGTTCCTCCGGTTTAGTTTTTAGTAGTTAGTTGTTAGTTTTCGGAGCTAAATCAAGCCCCATATTCTCTTTGTTTTCACCGAACCCGAGCGACTTGTAAAGCGGTCTGCCGCTTTCTGTCGCGTCAAGGGAAACGTAGGTAACGCCGCGCTCCTTTGCCTCGTCAAACAGTATACCCATCATCTGCCGCGCTATCCCGCGGCGGCGATAATCGACGTTGGTGTAGACGTTCATTATATGAGCGCGCTTTCCCGTCGGGTGATCGAACGTCGGCATTAGCGTGATGTAGCAGATCGTCGCGCAGCCGACAGCGCGCTCGCCGTCAAAAGCCAACACCGTGGTTTGGTCGCCGTTCGTGAAATACTCCGACGATAACCGCGTGAATTCGCCCTCGAACTCGCGCTCGTTTTTACCGTAGATTATGGCAAGCATTTCGCGGCGCATTTTCAAAACGGTTTCGAGCAAGCCGCTATCCGCTTTCCTATATGTTATCATTGAAAAACAACCTTTCCGCGTTCCGCCGCGCTGTCTCGATCATCTCTTCCGTTGAAACGCCCTTGATCTCCGCCATTTTTTCGGCGGTAAACGCTATCATCGAGCTGTCGCAGCGTTCTCCTCTGTGCGGCACGGGAGCCATATACGGGCAGTCCGTTTCAAGCAAAAGCCGATCAAGCGGCACAGCTTCACAAGCCGCCCACGCCTTTTTCGAGTTCTTGAACGTCAGCACGCCCGTAAATCCGATATACATTCCCAGCTTTACCACCTCGCGGGCGGTTTCCGCGCTGCCCGAAAAGCAGTGAAGAACACCGCGCGGCTTATATTCTTTGAGAATATCCAAGGTGTCGGCACAAGCGTCACGAGAGTGTATGATCACGGGTATATCAAGCCGCTTTGCTATCTTGAGCTGCTTTATGAATACCTCGCGCTGAACGTCCTTCGGGGGTTCGGGATAGTGGTAATCCAATCCTATCTCTCCCAAAGCAACGACTTTATCGTGTTTTAAGAGAGCTTCAAGCTCATTCTCCCAATTATCGGGGATTTCCGCGGCGTGTCCGGAGTATGCTAAGGCATACTCCGGGTGAATGCCCGCCGCCGCATAGATGTAGTCGTAACGCTCTGCAAGCGCAATCTCCTCCTCGGAGGACGGCAGATCGCACCCGACGGCGAGGACTTTTTCCACATTTTTGCTTGGCAAATCGGCGAGAAGCTGTTCAAGTTCCTCGCCGAAATCCTCTTTAAAATAATGCGCGTGTGTATCGAAAATTCCCATAAATATTTTTATTTTATATCACGCCGCGCCCTTAAAGTACGCGTCAAGCACCAACTGCTTGGTTTCATAGCTCTCCAAGGGCAGACGTCCTCTCCCTCCGAAAAGCTGCTCCGTATCGCTGAACGCCGAAAGGAACGAGCGTTCCAGCAGCGGCTGCTTCTCACCGTCAATGCTTACCGCGTCAAAGAACATAAACAGCCGCGCAGCGGTTTCCTCCGGCTGCCAATATTGGGGAGTGTTTTCCTCGGCGGCGGAGTTGCCGTACAGTGCGCGAAGCTGATTTAAAAGCTCCTCGGCGTACATTTTTGCGCCTACGGACGGTACGCTGCCCGAAAGTATCTCGCCCTGTTTTACGAGCATTGCCCGAATAATGTGGCTTACGCCTTTTGTTATCAGCGCTCCGTTGTTTTCTTGTTTTGCCTCGGCGTCCACCTTTTCAACATCGTGGTTTTCGGTGTTCTCTCGCTGTGTGAGATTGTTGTCCGAATTTTGCTTTTGCGCGGACTTCTTCGTGTAGGCGGGGCTGAACATAGCCTCGCTCTTTACGAATTTGTCGGTATGATCCGCCGCAAGAGATGACGTCTTGTTCTCCGTGCGGTGTTCTGCCGAACGCGTTAAATTGGTTTGATTGACAGAGCCTATATCGGCTATTCTTGAAATATCCATACTTCATTCCCCCTTCCCTGGGCAACTGAAATTGTCGTCAGTGACTGTTAGTTATGATCTCCGTCGCAGATCGCGTCGTCGTGATCGTGCGGCTGCATACCAAGTATGTCGCGTCCGCGCGTGCCGTACTTGTCGCGCTGGTCGTCCACATATTTTTCGAGTATCTCCATAAACTGACGCGGCTTCCTTATCGATTTAATTTCTTTAACAGGCGTGTCGACGTCCTTGCAGTTAAGTATGACCGTGCCCGTGCCGTCCAGGCGCTGCCCGAACGATATCTTAAGGCTCTTGTCCATAATGCGGTAAAGCTCCACCTCGTCCTCTCTTATGCTTAAAAAGCCTTTTCGGGTGATGAATTTCTTTTCCGTGAGTATATAACGCGTGAACGACCACGGCAGACCCAAAAAAGTCCGCTTTTTGTCTGTCCACACCTGACCGGGAACAGGCTTCATAACAATTCCTCCTTATAGTAGCTAGTTTGATAGTTGCTAGTAGTTAGTTTGATAGCGGTTAGTATTTAGTAGTCATTACCTTTAACCGGCAACTAATAACTATTCACTAACAACTATCATCTGATCGTGCTTCCATTGGGTATGTCCTTATCGAGGAACAGAACCCGCACGTCGTTTTCGCCCGCGTCGCACGCAAGTATCATACCCTCGGACAGCTCTCCACAGAGCTTTGCAGGAGCAAGATTCGCCACGAACACTATCTTCTTGCCCACCAAGTCCTCTGGCTTGTACCAGTTCGCTATCCCGGAAACGATCTGACGACCGTTCCGTCCGTCGTCTACCGTGAGCTTCAGCAGCTTTTTGGCTTTCGCGATCTTTTCACACGCGGTTATTTCGCCGCTGCGGAGCTTTACCTCCGCAAATTGGTCTATATTTATGACGTTCGCTTTATCCAGGTCCTCGTCAACGCGAGACGTCTTGACGGGAGCGAGCAGCGCGTTCAGCTCGTCTATCTCCTTGTCGACGTCTATTCTCGGGAACAGCATCTCGCCCTTGTGAACGCTGACGTTCGCGGGCAACTTCCCGAACTCTCCCAACATATCATATGCCGTGAGCTCCGATGCCGCACCAATCTGCTCCCAGACCTTCGGCATCGTTTTCGGCATAAACGCCGCAAGCAGTCCCGAACAAATGCGTATCGTTTCAAGAAGATTATACAAAACACTTGCCAAACGAGCCTTTTTCGCCTCGTCTTTGCCGAGTATCCACGGCTCGGTCTCGTCGATATACTTGTTTGCTCTCGCGACGACCTTGAATATCTCCTCCAGCGCCTTCGCGAGCTGCGCCTGCTCGATAAGCGGCGTTACCGCGCCGCACAGCGCCTTTGCCATACCGATAAGCTCATTGTCAAGCTCCTCGGTCTGACGCTCCTCGGGGAGCGTTCCGCCGAAATATTTGTCCGCCATTGCCACAGTCCGCGAAACGAGGTTGCCGAAGCCGTTCGCGAGGTCGGTGTTTATGCGGTTCACCATAATTTCGTTTGAGAAATTACTGTCGCTGCCGTAGGGCATATCACGCAGTATCTGAAAACGCACAGCGTCCGAACCGTAACGCTCGGCAAGGACGAACGGGTCTATGACGTTCCCGACGGATTTCGCCATTTTCTGCCCGTTGAAGTTTATCCAGCCGTGCCCGTACAGGTGCTTTGGCAGAGGAAGCTCGAGCATCATAAGGATCGCGGGCCATACTATCGAGTGGAAACGCACGATCTCCTTTGCGGTCATATGCATATCCGCGGGCCAATACTTGTCATAATCGTCAAACTCGCCGTTTTCGTAGCCGAGTGCGCTGATATAGTTCGCCAGCGCGTCTACCCAGACATACACAACGTGACCGGGGTCGAAATCCACAGGAACGCCCCAGGTGAACGACGTTCTTGAAACGCACAGGTCTTCAAGTCCCGGCTTTATGAAGTTGTTTATCATTTCGTTGACGCGGCTCTTCGGCGAAAGGTAGTCGGTCTCGGTGAGGAACTTTTCGATCTTGTCCGCGTAATCCGAAAGCTTAAGGAAATACGCCTCCTCGTGCGCGTCGATAACGGGGCGGTGGCAGTCGGGGCAGCAGCCGTTTTCGTCAAGCTGGCTCTCCGTCCAGAAGCTCTCGCACGGCGTGCAGTACTTGCCCGTGTACTCCCCCTTGTAGATATATCCCTTATCGTAGAGCTTTCTGAATATCTTCTGAACGCTCTTTACATGATAATCGTCGGTGGTGCGGATATAGCGGTCGTAGCTTACGTCCATCGTTTCCCAAAGCCTTTTAAAGTTCGCGACTATCGGGTCTACATACTCTTTCGGCGTAACGCCGATCTCCTTCGCCTTCTGCTCGATCTTCATTCCGTGCTCGTCCGTGCCCGTGAGGAACATCACGTCATAGCCCTCAAGACGCTTGAAACGCGCTATCGTATCGCAGGCCACGGTGGTGTAGCAGTGCCCGATATGCGGATTTCCCGACGGATAGTAGATCGGGGTCGTGATATAGTAAGTGTTTTTTTCTGACATTTATAATTTGCCTCTTTCTTTATTTTTGAAATTTACGGACCGTATGCGCTGTAAGCACGCTTTCGCAAATTTCATATTTGTTGTAAGGCTGAATACTAGCAACTAACTACTAAAAACTGCCAACTATTCGCATACTTATTTAATTTTATTATATTACATTATTGTGAAAATTTCAAGTATTGGTGAAAAAATCAAGAAAATTTTACATTTTACATAAAAAGGGGTTGATTTTTTTGTGATTTTTTAGTACAATAGAGACAGGTACAAATTTTTACGGTTAAGACTGTGCATTTTGACAGTGTCGAAACACGGTTCAAAATTGAAAAATTTTACTTTTTATAGCGAGCGTTGCCGGAATTCCTTTCGCAAAACAAGAAAGAGAAGAGAACCCCTTGTAAAGCGTTCGCTGTATGCGCAGAGGCGCGAGGAAATTTGAGAAAGAGGTAGAAGCAGATGTCAAACAGACTATTCCAAGGGATCGTTCATCAAATGAAGGACACCGTCAACAGAGTAATAGGTGTTATCGACGAAAACGGAACTATCGTTGCGTGCAGCGACCTTACACGAGTTGGCGGGGGGAACGACTTCTTTGCGACCGAGCTTGGGGATTCGCACGAATCGTTTATCCGCGACGGTTATACCTATAAGCCGTTCGGAGTTCACATAAAGCCCGACTACGCGGTGTTCGTCGAGGGTATCGACGAGGCTGCCGCGAAATACGCGGGCATCATAGCTATCTCGCTTTCGGGAATAAAGCAGTATTACGATGAGAAGTATGACAGAAACAACTTCGTTAAAAACATAATCCTCGATAACGTTCTCCCCGGCGACATCAGCCTTAAAGCGCGCGAGCTGCACTTCAACGGCGATATCAGCCGCGTGGTGTTCCTTATAAGCGTTATCTCCGCGAACGACGTTTCCGCGTATGACGTTATACAAAACCTCTTCCCCGACAAGAACAAGGATTTCGTTTTCAATATAACCGAAAACGACATCGTGCTTGTTAAAGAGGTGAAGAACAACACCGACGTCAAGGATCTTGAGAAGCTGGCGAGAAGCATCTCCGATACGCTTTCGGGCGAGTTCTTCACTAAAGTGAACGTCGGCATCGGTACGCCCGTGCTGGGCGTCAAGGAGCTTGCGCGCTCGTTTAAGGAGGCGCAGACGGCTTTGGAGGTCGGCAAGGTGTTCGATACGGACAAGACTATCGTGTCCTATGATAATCTCGGTATCGCAAGACTTATCTATCATTTGCCCACAACGCTTTGCGAAACCTTCCTAAAGGAAGTGTTCAAGAAAAACTCTATAGAGAGCCTTGACCACGAAACTCTGTTCACAATACAGAAGTTCTTTGAGAACAGCCTCAACGTTTCCGAAACCTCCAGAAAGCTTTTCGTACACAGAAACACGCTCGTTTACCGTCTTGACAAGATCAAGAAGCTGACGGGGCTTGACCTCCGTGAGTTCGATCACGCGATAATTTTTAAGATCGCGCTTATGGTCAAGAAATATTTGGCGGCTAATCCCACCAAATTCTGAGATAAATATTTTTCGGCAGACCCCGTGGGCGTCAATTCGAAAGCCCGCGAGGTCTGCATTGCGGCTTGATATAAAGAGAAAAAAGCCATATCAAAACACAGCGATCCAATAGGGGAGTTGATATTATGGTAGATATGAAAAACGTCAACGTTCACTATTCAAGCGGCGTTGACGCTTTGGTAGATGTTGATCTCCACATAAACGATGGGGAATTTGTCTTTATCGTGGGGGAAAGCGGCGCGGGAAAATCCACGCTGATGAAGCTTATGCTGCGCGAGCTGACGCCGAGTTCGGGGCGGGTGTTCGTAAACGGACGCAACCTCAGTGCTCTTAAGGGAAATAAGGTGGCGATGTTTCGCCGCACGATAGGCGTGGTTTTTCAGGAGTTCCGGCTTATACAGGATTACACGGTATATGAGAACGTGGCGTTCGCGCTGCGCGTTGCGGACAGCTCCAACAAGACGATACGGCAGAGAGTGCCGTATGTGCTGAATTTGGTGGATATGGGACCGAAGGCAAAGCATAAGATAAAAGAGCTTTCGGGAGGTGAGCAGCAGCGCGTCGCGATAGCCCGCGCTCTCGCGAATGACCCGGGTCTTCTTATCGTCGACGAGCCTACGGGAAATCTCGATCCCAAACGCTCTTATGAGCTTGTTGGGCTTCTTAAGGAGATAAACCGCTGCGGCACGACCGTTGTTATGATCACTCACGAGCACAACCTTGTCCGTTATTTCGGCGGGCGTATCATCAATCTCGATAAAGGCACGATAACCTTTGATGAGACCATCGGGGGGAGTGATTATTATGAGGAATAATAACGTATCCTACCTTGTGAAAAAGGGTGTTTCTTCCGTCTGGAAAAATCTTGTGATGTCGTTCGCGAGCTTTTCGATACTGCTTGTCAGTCTGCTTCAGGTGAGTATCGCCGTGCTGTTCATTTTGAACGCGAACATTATAATGGGCAATATAGAGGACACAAATCAGATAGCAGTGTTCGTTGAGGATATCGAGAACGAAAGTCAGGCGGCACACGACAAAAAGGTGGAGCATATCCGCGATGTTCTCAACGCCAACGAAAACCTCACCGACGTAAAGTACATTTCCAAGGAAGAGGCGGCGCAAAAGTGGAGCGAAACGATGTCCGGGGAAGCCTCCGAGCTTATCAATATGGTCCCCGGCGGCAACCCTATGCCCGAGACCTTTACGGCGCGTGTTACCGACATTAGAAACATTCGTTTCACCGTTTCGGCGATAAAAAGCATAGAGGGCGTAGAACAGGTGAACGCACCTTACGATTTCGCCAACGCTCTCGTAAATATCCGAAACGCGTTTTCACTGATTATTATCGCTATGCTGGTCGTGCTGATAATAGTAAGTATCGTCGTTATTTCCAACACGATACGCGCAAGTGTTTTCGCGCGGCGCAACGAGATAACCATTATGAAATACGTTGGCGCCACAAACGGCTTTATCAAGCTGCCGTTCTTTGTAGAGGGCTGCTTTGTCGGAATGCTTGCGGGCGCAGTTTCCTGGGGACTTACCTGCTTCATTTACAGCTCTGTGTTTACGCTGTTCACCGACAATCTCACGCTTTGGCAGATGTTCGGCTTCTTTAATCTTATCCCGCTTGCCTCCATTCGGTGGCTGCTGCTTTTGGCAAACTGTACCGCAGGCGCGCTGCTTGGCGCGGTGGGAACTATGATAAGTATGAACAAATATCTGAAGGTATAAAAATTAGGATAATCAATCTGAAGCAGGGTTTCGCGGATCACTTTCCAAGGCCTTGTTTCAAACGGGAAGGATCATTTTTGTGAATAAAAGAATTTCATTGGGGCTTGCGATAAGTCTTGTGGCAATAGGCTGTGCCATCACATTAATATTAACGTGGACGGTTTCGCTGAACAGCTACAATTCCAAAATAGCAAGCAAGGAAAAATACGAGGGTGTATACCAAAAGCTTCAGGAAATGGACGCGACAGTGCGCGGAAACTATTTCGGGACCTTGGATAACGATGCTCTTGAGACCGCTATAATAAACGGCTATGTAAGCGGAATAGGTGATAAATATGCCTCCTACCTCACCGCCGATCTTTATAATGTTTACCAAAAGACAAACAACGGAGTTATTACCGGCGTGGGCTTTGAGGTCGAGGAGGACGGAAGCGGTTACCTTAAGATCGCAAAGATATACAAAAACGGCTCCGCCGAATCCAATGGGGTCAAGGTCGGGGATATGATAACCGAAATTGGCGGAAAAAGCGTTCTTTCAATGAGCGGCGACACCGCGCGCAAGCGCATTTCCGGCGATGCCGGCACAACGCTCTCCCTTAAACTGGTAAGCGATGGCGAGGAGCGCACCGTTACACTTATCCGTCAGCAGATAGACGTCGAATCCGTGACGTATAAAATGCTTGAGAATAAAATAGGATATATCAAGATAACTGCGTTTAACGCAAAAACACCCGAGCAGTTTTCGCACGCGCTGAATTCGTTGAACTCGAGCGGCGCAAGCTCGTTCGTGTTTGACATCCGTCATAACGATGGCGGGCTGATGTCGGCGGTGAAGCCTATGCTGAACAGGCTTATTCCCGCAGCGGCGGCGGCTACTGCGGAATATGTGAACGGTACTCGGAAAACGCTTATTGAAACCGATTCAGAGGAAAGCGTAACACTTCCGATTATGATTTTGACCGATAACAAAACTTCTTCGGCGGCAGAGGTTTTTGCCGTTGCGCTGAGGGACGAGCAGGGCGCTCAGCTTGTCGGCACACAAACCGCAGGCAAGTCCGTGCTTCAAAGCACATATCAGTTTTCGGACGGCAGTGCGCTTATACTCACCACTGCGAAGATCATACCGTCAAAATCGGAGATTTTTGACGGTGTTGGGCTGAAGCCCGATTATATCGTTGAACTTCCTACGGATTCGCCGTATGACACTCTTACGCAGGAAAACGACACACAGCTGCAAAAGGCAATAGAGGTGCTTACTCCGGGCAGCACGAGCGTTGAGGAGCCGGACAACACCGAAAGCGGCAATGAAAGCGCAGCGGAAAGCAGCGTCGTTTCAACCGGTGAGGAAAGCGAAACGAGCGGCGAAAGCAGCGGAGATGACGAAAGCAATTAATTTTTAGGAGGAACAAATATGAACAAACCTATAACAGTTCTTACAAAAAAGGGCGAGCAGCAGCTTAAAGATGAACTTAACGAGCTGAGATCGGTGCGCCGCCGCGACGTTGCGGAGAAGATCAAGGTCGCGCTTTCCTTTGGCGACCTTTCCGAGAACTCCGAATATGATGAGGCGAAAAACGAGCAGGGTATGATCGAGTCGCGCATTGCCGAGATCGAACAGACACTTGCGCACGCGCGTGTTATTGACGACGATGATATTTCCACGGAAAAGGTCGGCATAGGCACTACTGTCAAAATTCTCGATACGGGCATTGACGAGGAGCTTGAGTTTAAAATTGTGGGCACGAAGGAAGCGGACATAGAGAACGGTAAAATGTCCGACGAGTCACCTGTCGGCAAAGCCATTATGGAGCATAAGGTCGGCGATGAGGTGGAGGTCAATAGTCCTACGGGCACATTCAATGTGAAGATACTTGAAATAAGAAAAGACGGTTGATTTTTAGAGGTTAGAAGTAAGAGATAAGAAGTAAGAAGTAAGAGATAAGAAGTAAGAGGTAAGGGATAAGAAGTAAGAAAGACGCGATATGGGAAATGCGTCAGCATTTCGACTCCAATATCTTATCATCTAACCTCTTACATCTAAAAAGGAGATAATATGGCAGACGAAATAAAGACTGAAGATGCAGAGCTTTCGGAGGAAGAGCTTCGGGCGCAAATGGACGAGCAGCACCGTGTGCGTATTGAAAAGCTCGATGCTATGAAGGCGGCGGGTAAAGATCCATACACGATCACAAAGTTCCCCGTGTCGATCTACAACACAGAGATACGCGAGCGCTTTGACGAGCTTGAAAATCAAGACGTTGCTATAGCGGGACGTATTATGTCGCGCAGAATTATGGGAAAGGCGAGCTTTTTTGACGTTCGCGACAGCTCGGACAGAATGCAGGTATATGTCCGTATAGACGGCGTGGGCGAGGATAAGTTCGCCGAATTTAAGAAGTGGGATCTGGGCGATATCGTGGGCGTTACGGGATACGTTTTCAAGACCAAAACGGGCGAGATATCCGTGCACGCCAAGGAGATAACGCTGCTGTCGAAATCACTGCTGCCGCTGCCCGAAAAGTGGCACGGCCTAAAGGATAAGGAAGAGCGTTACAGGAAGCGCTATCTCGACCTTATCGCAAATCCGGATGTTAAGGAAGTATTTGTAAAGCGCTCTCGTATAATAAGCGAGATACGCAAATTTTTGGACGGTCACGGATATATCGAGGTCGACACGCCCGTGCTGCTCCCGTTGGAGATAGGCGCGGCGGCGCGTCCGTTCAAGACGCACCACAACGCGCTCGATATCGATATGTACCTGAGAATTGAAACGGAACTGTACTTAAAGCGGCTGATAGTCGGCGGCTTTGACAAGGTTTACGAGGTGGGCCGCATTTTCCGGAACGAGGGAATGGACGCAACGCATAACCCCGAGTTCACGACGATCGAGATGTACCAAGCGTACCTCGATTACTTCGGAATGATGGACTTGATAGAGGAACTGTACCGCACTGTAACGATGAACGTCTGCGGCACGGACACCGTGGAGTTCCAGGGCAAGCAGATCGCTGTGGGCAAGCCGTGGGAGCGCCTTACTATGATAGACGCGGTGAAGAAGTACGCGGGCGTTGATTATAACGATTGGAAAACCGACGAGGACGCTCGTGCCGCAGCGAAGGCAAAGGGCGTTGAGGACGGCGTGGACGCAAGCTCCACAAAGGGTCACGTTCTTATTGCGTTTTTTGACGCGTTCGTTGAGGACAAGCTCATTCAGCCGACAATAATTTACGATTATCCCGTGGAAAACTCTCCGCTTGCAAAGCGCAAGCCCGAATTTCCCGCTTTCACCGAGCGTTTCGAGTATTTTATCAACGGCACGGAGTTCGGCAACGCGTTCTCAGAACTGAATGACCCGATAGATCAGAAGGAGCGCTTCGTAAAGCAGGTCGCGGCAAAGCGCGCTCAGGGAGGAAACGACGCGCAGGTGGACGAGGATTTCGTTACCGCGCTGGAATACGGTCTGCCGCCGACGGGCGGGCTGGGCTTCGGGCTGGACAGGCTGGTTATGCTGCTGACAAATCAGCCGAGCATACGCGACGTTCTGCTGTTCCCGACAATGCGCCCCAATTTCTGATAATCTGTAATTGTATTTTAAGGAAACGCTGATTTGATCGCGGTTTTCCCCGCCGAAGGCGGGGAAAACCGCATAAAATAA
>DILZ01000088.1:0-2710 GCA_002425305.1 Ruminococcaceae bacterium UBA5579 | reverse complement strand
TCTATTGGCGGGGGAAAGCGCGTAAAAGGCAAACTGTTGCCGTTTGAAACAAAATAAAACGGCAACGACAAACAATGTATTAAGGAGTACATTCTATGGCAAACAAAAAACGAGAGACCAACGCGGAAAAAGCCGCCCGCGAGCGTCAAGAGCGTATAGAGCTGCTGAAAATGAAGCAGGGGCTTATCGAGGAAAGCGAGCTTATCCCCGATACCGGATATGCGGAGATACCCGCGCCACGCGGCGGGAAAAGGCTTACAAATTTTATTTACCGCAACAAACCGTTTATTATTATAGGAGCGGTTATTGTTCTCGTTATTGCTGTGGGTTTGTATCAGTTCTTAACGCGCGAAAAAGTCGATCTGTATGTCCTGGCTGTTTCCAAAACGGAGGATTCCGAAATAATCTGGCGCGCTCGTGACCTTGAATTGGCATTGGAGATGTACTGTCCCGATTTCGACGGAAACGGCAAGGTGAACGTGCAGGTCGATTATCTGAATCTTAAATTTGACGAGGTAAATAATCAGACGCAGGGCACGGAGATACAAAAGTTCCGTTCTCATTTGCAAATCGGGAGGGCACAGCTTTTCATTTCGGAGGACGTGTTTGCGGACTATGTTTACGAGACCCAATATTCCAATGATTATTTTGTTCGCAAGCCTAATGATTGCCCCGAGGATATGCTCAGTAATGACGTCGGAGTTCGTATGAATCTCACGGATTTCGCGAAGGATGCGCACTGGGAGGATTGTCCCGACAACGTTGTGTTTATGGTGCGCAATGAGCTAAACAACGGGCAGGGGAGCGTCAAGGCAAACGCCGAGAACCGCGAACGCGCCTTGATCGTTCTGCAAAATATTTTGGACAACAACATTATTAATCCGCCGGAAGCTACAAGCGAGTGAATATATCGTCCGTTTGAGCGGCAACGGGCGTGTGAGAGTTCTTTCCGCGCCCCGCCTTGATATCACAGGGAGCGTGTTCGATCGTTTCCCGCGTCATAGAAACCTCTTAAGGTCGTCGCAGAACTGCTGCTCGCGCTTCAGCAGGCTTTCCGCGCTTGAGCGAATGTTCTCATCGGCAAGGCGGGAGCAATTGAGCGTGCGCTGCATATCGATTATCCCCATTGCCGTACCTCGGAACATTATCTCGGCGAGATGACTTGTGTCGCTGTTCGACGCGGTCTTCATCGCTATTCCCGTTTTTACCATCGCCCGGACATAAGGGGACGCCTCATATGCCGCTGCTCCCATTCTCGAAAGCTCGCGGCGGGCNNGCGGGACGCGACAATCTTATAGCGCTCCTGTTCGCGGGAAAGCTCGCCGTAAAGCTCGTTGTTTTTGCAGCGGCTCATCACGTCGACGGTGGCTTTGTATGCAAGCCGCGCGTTACGGTAAACGCTTTCAAGTATATGGGTAGTTTGCCTGTCCTTTAAGCTCATTCTCAGCTTTGACATAAAAGTTCCCTCGTTTCAGCCCCGCGTTTTTGCGGTTATTTTGTATTATTTTAGGCTTTTTAGCGGGAAATATTACTTCCAAAAAATCCCACGGGAGAAAATTTTTTGACTTTATCATAAAGGTGAAGATATGGAAAAAAACAGATGCGGCTGGTGCGGCACGGACGCACTTTACACCGCTTATCACGACAACGAATGGGGAGTTCCCCTTCACGATGACCGCAGACTTTTTGAAATGCTGATTTTAGAGGGAATGCAGGCGGGGCTTTCGTGGATAACGATACTGCGAAAGCGTGAGAGCTTCCGCCGCGTATTCGATAACTTTGACCCGGCAAAGGTCGCGAAATACGGCGATAAGAAAATTGCGGAGCTGCTGTCCGATCCCGATATAATCCGCAACCGGCTGAAAATAAACGCTGCGGTGACGAACGCCCGCGAATTCCTGAAAATACAGGAGGAATTCGGCAGCTTTGACGCGTTTATCTGGGGATTTGTCGGTGGCGAGCCGATAGTCAACTGTCCGAAGACCCTTGCGGACGTTCCCGCGACGACTCCGCTTTCCGACAAGATCAGCGCGGAGCTGAAACGGTGCAGGTTTAAGTTTGTCGGCTCTACGATCGTTTACTCGTTTATGCAGGCGGTCGGAATGGTCGACGATCACCTTGTTTCCTGTTTCTGCCATACCGACAACAGAAAAATGCACAAAAAGCAGTTATAATTGGCGGCTTTTTTTGTTGATTTATCACTTGATTTTTTTCTCAATTGTGCTATAATATAATTGTACGTTAGCACTCGCCCACACAGAGTGCTAAAAACTAACAACAAGCCGTGTTTTCCCCGCCTCCGNNCGGGGGGAAAACACGAGCAAACAAAAAGAGAGGCTGATGATTATGAGTGAAACAAAAGAATTCAAAGCCGAAAGCAAACGATTGCTTGAAATGATGATCAACTCGATCTACACGCACAAGGAGATATTCCTTCGAGAGCTTATTTCCAACGCTTCGGACGCTATGGACAAGCTCTATTTTAAGACAATGAGCGGCGAAGGCGAGGCTATTTCGCGCTCCGATATGCAGATAACGATCGAGCTGAACAAGGATGACCGCAAGCTCGTTATTTCGGATAACGGCATCGGTATGACTAAAGAGGAGCTTGAAAACAATCTGGGCACTATCGCGCAGAGCGGCTCTTTCACGTTTAAAAACGAAAACGAAAAAACCGAAGATGTGGATATAATCGGACAGTTCGGCGTGG
>DILZ01000124.1:5502-6260 GCA_002425305.1 Ruminococcaceae bacterium UBA5579 | reverse complement strand
CCAAAAACAATACGACAAGCACGCCCGCCGTAAGCGCGCCCGCGAATACTTCAAAGCCCGCCAACGCTTCAACGCCTGCGAATACCACCTCAAAGCCCGCTGAACAGTCAACTCCAGCGGCATCCAACGCCACGTCCGGGACAGCGTCCGCGACCACGTCCGGTGCTATGGTCGAGGGCGATTATGAGTACGCTCCGCTGAAGCACAGAGGGAAGGTCGACGACAGCGCGGTTATGATAACTAAATACATCGGCAGCGGCGGGAAAGTGACAATCCCGTCCGAGCTCGGTGGAAAACCCGTTAAAAGTATAAGCAGGAACACACTTGGGGCGTTTTACAGATGCGAAAATGTCACCGAAGTGACAATACCTGAGGGCGTGCTGTATATTGAAATTAGTGCGTTCAATAAATGCACGGCTTTGGAAAAAATCAACCTTCCGAGTTCTCTGTTGGAAATAGGATCATCCTGTTTTGAGGACTGCGAAAGCCTTGTAACCGTCACGCTCCCGGAGAATCTTACTTATATAGGTTACGAAGCGTTTAAATCCTGCGAAAGTCTAAAGACGGTCTACCTCAACGACAATCTGCACGTTCTTGGGGTGAGACTTATCAAGTACAGCGATGACGCCGAGGTTATCTACAAAGGGCAGTCATACAACGTTGATACTTTCGACGAGCTTATAGAGACGTATTTTAACGGCGACTTCTATATACCGGGACAATAATCCACAAAGGCGGATGATCCTATTTCCAACAGA
>DILZ01000124.1:3237-5348 GCA_002425305.1 Ruminococcaceae bacterium UBA5579 | reverse complement strand
CCGACAAATACTTCAAAGCCCGTCGCCAACTCTAATTCAGGCTCGGGAACAACAAGCAAGCCCGCAACAAGCACGCCCACGCAGACCGATAAGGTGGTTTATCCGAAGTTTGAAGGGCTGGAGGCGGTTGAGTTCAAAACCGGATTCGGAGATGAAATTATGCCCGACATCGTTTCGGGGAGCATCAAGGAAATGCGTTTTAACGGCTCGTTTATGCTTCTGACAAACGATAACGAGATAATTACCTATTCCGGTACAGGCTACAGAACCAGACGTTCTTACGGCATTGACCCCGGTATTACCACGCTGGAAAATTCCAACCTCTCCAGTAATGGGTTTGTTGCGGTAAACGGCAATCACATATTGTACAAGGCACTGGATAAAGACGGAAATGTAGAGCTCAGCAAGGAAGGCAACCCGCGGTATTTTTCGGGCGAAATGGATTTCGGCGATAACATTGCGCAGGTAGTTGTGGGCGATTTGGGAAATCTTTACGCGTTTGACGCGGAGGGACGCGGTATGGAGCTGACAAACCGGTATCGGTTTTCATGGGAGTACGAGCCTCGACACGACGATGTTGTTATTTTTGGCGACGGGCTGCTGCACTACTCCACAGCTTATGACTACTTTGGCTACTACTTTATCGGAATGAGCGTGAAAAGGCTTTCCGGAAGCAGAATGATTAATGATAATGGCGAGTTTTACAGGGTTAGTGGCGGCGGTCAGATCTCGGATAAAAAGCCGGTCGATTATCTCGCCGAATATTCCTTTAAGGAGATTTATCACGACAACGCGTCGACTGATTTTGACTCGGGAATGTATACGGGAATAACCTTTGATGACAAGATGGTTACGTTTAACGACAACCGCAGAGAGGTGTGCTTTGTCAGCGATATACCCGAAGGAGAGCTTCTGGAAATCTGGCCGAACTGGGAGAGGGTCGTCGTGAAAACCGACAAGGGCGTGTTCGTTCGAGAGTATAAAGGCGACGAAGGCTTCAAACCCCTCGATGTGCTGAACAACACCGGCGAGGACGTGGTTTGGGTCAGCAACAACTACGTCCTTCTCGGCAACGGGTTTGTTTATTCGATTAAAAATTTCTGATAGCAACACCGGCAAGCCGTTCCTAAATATACAAAAAAGCGAAGGAGCTTCGGCTTCTTCGCTTTCTTATGTTCCTCGGGCTAAAAAATAAAAAATTTTTTCAAAAAAGTTTATCCTTTTTTCCAACTAATATGTCATAATATAAGGGAACGTAAACAAAGCAATTAGGAGGAGCATTATGAATGATATCACGGAATTGGTAAAAATGGCGTTAAACGGCGACAAAGCTGCATTTGACAGCCTTTATGAGCAGACGAAAAGCGGCGTGTGGTTCACCTGCATAAATCTTTTGAAGAACGAGGAGAACGCAAAGGACATTATGCAGGACACCTACCTTGCGGCATTTGATAAGCTTAACACGCTTGAAAACCACGCCGCCTTTAAAACGTGGCTAAACAAGATAGCGGCAAACAAGTGCAAAAATTTCCTGGTCGCAAAAGCCAACAGCGCGGTGGAAAGCAACAGCGAGGAAATTCTTGAAAAAATCCCGGACGACAAGTTTCTTCCCGAGGAATACGTCACGGACACGGAAAAACGCAGGATAATTATGGATATTATCGAGGACGTTTTATCCGCAAATCAGTATACCACAATAATCCTCTACTATTTCGACGAGATGTCGGTCGCCGAGATAGCCGAGCTTATGGACTGTCACGAGAAAACCGTCCAATACCGCCTGAAAACCGCCCGCCTTAAAATCAAGGAGGAGATAATGCGGTATGAAGAAGAAAGCCGCGATAAGCTCCACGCAGTTGTGCCGTTTGTGCTGCTTACGCAGCTTTTCCGCGCGCAGGCGGAAAGCGTTTCCGTTCCGTCAATGCCCGTTCCGACTGTTTCCTCCGCTCCCTCAAACGCTTTGAGCGTTCCCTCCGATCAAGCGGCAGAAGCCGTAAAAACAGGAGGAAAAACTATGTTAAACACACTTAAAGCAAAAATCATCGCGGGCGCTTGCGCCGCAGCGGTAGTCGGCGGCGGAGTTACCGCCGGAGTTATCATCTCGAACAACT
>DILZ01000124.1:0-3135 GCA_002425305.1 Ruminococcaceae bacterium UBA5579 | reverse complement strand
GTAAGCGCGCCGACGCAGTCCGTGCCCCCAAAAAAGACGATAAAAAGCTACGGGGCGTTTGCGTTCACTTTTCCCGATGATTATAAATTCAATTATCATCTCAACGATATGGAAAAGAGATTTCATATTAAAAATATAGATACAGAGGACGCTATCTGTATGCAATGCGCACATTACAGTATTTGGGAAAATGAAAAGAAATATCAGGTTGAGGAAGTAAGAGACATTCTGTATGGTAAGCTTTATTTTATCAATACCCATAAAGATACTCGTTATGGAACTATAAACAAATATTGGACACATTATATTCCGGACTACTCTGAATTTTTCGTGGACGAAGAAGAATATCTGGAGCTGGACGGCTGTCCTTTCCTGAGACAGCAAGGCATACTGAGGTTAGATAATGTTTACAAAGAAAAATATGACGTTTCTTACGTCGCTTACTACGGAGTCGTTCCGTCCAAGAAATACGGCGAGGTGCCTACCGTACTGTTTTTCCACACCCAATCCACAAAACCCGATGTGATCGCGGAAATGAGGGAAACAGCAAAGACCGTTGCGGAAAACGGCGTTAATGTGGGAAATGAAATGTGATACATTATAACCGTAAATCCCCTCTCTGAAACTCTCCGAGAGGGAATTTTTTCTTTCTATGTCGGCTTTGTCACCTCTGAAAGCCAAGTTAGTTCCTCTTCATCAAGCAGCGGCGAAAGCGTTTCGCATACCCACTTCTGATACTCGTTAAAGCGCGTTATCTGCGCTTCGGTGAGGTACTGCCTGTCAATTCCCGCAGGGTCGAACGGCACACAGGTAAGCGGGCTGAATTTCAAAAAGCCCTCGAACTCCGCTTTTTCGCACAGCACAAGACTTTCGTGGCGTATGCCGAACTTGCCCTCGAAATACAGCCCCGGCTCGTCGGAGGTTATCATTCCCACGGCAAGCGGCGCGTCGTTTGCGGCGCGCCACGAAACGCGCTGCGGTCCTTCGTGGACGTTCAGCAGAAAGCCCACACCGTGACCCGTTCCGTGGTTGAAATCCAGCCCGTTGTCCCAAAGCGGCTTTCGCGCGATGCCGTCCAGCGTCGAGCCGCGCACTCCCTTTGGGAACACAGCCCCCAGCAGCTCCAGATGTGCCGCGAGAACCAGCGTGAACGCGCGTTTTTCCTCGTCCGAAAGCTCGCCTAAAACAAATGTGCGCGTGATGTCGGTCGTGCCGTCCGAATAATGCCCGCCCGTGTCCGAGAGAAGAAGCCCGCGAGACTCCAGAACCGCGTTCGTCGCCTCTGTCGCGGAATAGTGGACTATCGCGCCGTGCTCGCCGTAAGCCATAATAGGCTCGAAGCTCTGCCCGATGTAATCCTCGCCCTGTTGGCGAAACTCCTCCAGCTTTTCGGCGGCGGATATTTCGGTTATCCGCTCCGACTTCACCGCCGTTTTCAGCCATTTCATAAAACGCGTTACCGCTACGCCGTCCTTGATATGCGCCGACTTTTCCGCGCTGATTTCGGAGGCGTTTTTGCACGCCTTCATCATCTCAACGGGACTTGCTTTAGCGATATTTTTTGCGTTTTTCAGGGAACTTAAAAAGCGAAAGTTCACTGCCTTGGGGTCTGCCCAAACCGCGCAGTCACGCGCGTTCAACGCGCTGTAAATATCATCGTAAGGAAGAATTTCCACGCCGTCCTTTTGCAGAGCCGCAGTTATTTCATCCCCGAAAATCGAACGCTCCGCAAAAAGCTGTGCCTTATCTTCAAAAATCAGCAAAAACGACAGGAACACGGGATTGTAATCCACATCGCCGCCGCGAAGATTCAGCGTCCACGCTATCTCATCCAGCGCAGAGAGCGCAAGGCAGTCTGCTTTTTCGGCGCGCATTTTTTCGCGTATCCGAGCCAGCTTTTCGGCGCGTGACATTCCGCAGACACTCTCCGACAACGCGAACGCGGACTGCTTCGACAGCGGCGGTCTGTCCTCCCAAATCTCGCCGTCCAGGTCCTCGTCCGTCTTTAGAGTGATATTATTTTCGCGCAGAACGTTCTCCAACCGCCGCGCAAACGCCGCGTTCACCGCTCTGCCGTCAAAGCCCAACACGGAACTTTCGGGCATTTTTTCGCACAAATAACTCACAATAGTCGGCGTTTCGGGGTCGCCCTGCTTCATCAGTTCTATGCCGCTGCCCGAAAGCTCCGCTGCCGCTTGAATGAAGTAGCGCCCNNGCCCGTCCGTCCACAAAGCCGCCTCGTCCTCCGTCACGACAAGCGTTCCCGCAGAGCCCGTAAAGCCGCTTAAATATTCGCGCAGCTTAAAATGCGCTCCGACGTACTCCGAGCCGTGAAAGTCCTCGGTCATTACGATATAAGCAAAAATGCCGCGGCTTTTCATCACGCGGCGAAGCTCTGTTATCCGATCTCTCATTCCCTTACTCTCCTCGCCAAAAGTATTGAATATCCCGCGCAGCAAAGGCGTTTCGCGGTATACAACGGCTTATCCGAAGCACGGTCTTTGTCGGCGAAAACCTTGAATTTGCCGTCAAGCCGGGGGGAAATCACTTCGTCGGTCGGCGAAACTATCAGCACAAAATCGCCCGCCGTCATCATAAATCCTTCGCCTATCCTCTCAAAAACGCGCTCGCCAAATTCTCCGCGAAATCGCCGGCGGAGCTTTATCAATCCTCTGTAATAATCCACGACGCCGCTGTTTTCGGTGATATTATCCCATTTCAGCGAGTTTATGCTGTCGGGCAAATTGTAGGTGTTATGTTCCCCGTTTTTCGAGCGTAAAAACTCCTGTCCCGCCTGAAAAAACGCCATTCCGCGCGAAAAAAACACCAAAGCCGCCGCCATTTTATCGGCTGCACAATTTTGCGTTTTTCAACGACAGCTTCCGTGACGCGGTGAAAGGCTCGGTGTTTAACGCGAAGGATCGCGGATATGTGAGCGGCGCGGCGAACGAATGGCATTCTGATCCGATACGCGCGGCGCTTTCAGGAAAATTCCCTGCGGATTTCTGGACGGACGACCCGCGCCAGACAGTGAACTATATTGAGTGCCACGACAATCTCACGCTTTATGATAAACTGAAAGCCTCGCTTGACGATGTGTCTGCCGAACGCATAATGCAAGCCGATAAAATGGCG
>DILZ01000033.1:6039-8596 GCA_002425305.1 Ruminococcaceae bacterium UBA5579 | reverse complement strand
CGCGGCGATCTGCTGATCGTTGGGCGGATACAGTCGTAAGGCTCACAAAGGGCAAGAATAAGATAAAGTTTGTGGGGTATGACTGCGAGGATGTTGAGATGTCGTATGTGCTTGTGCGGCAGTAGCGGCGAATGATCGGAGGTCGGTCAATTGAAAAAGACGAGCGGTATACCGAAAAACTCCGTGTTGATCGTATACGCGATTGTGTTTTACGGCATATGGACAGCGTGGGAGTTTTGGGCAAAGGGACTGATAACCGCTTCAGTTCCGAACGTGTACCTGTCGCAGCTCATAAAATCGGGAGTTATCAAAAATCTTGTGTGGACTTTGCCCGCCGTTCTGCTGGTAAACCTGTTCAAAAGCGGCGTGTATGTCGGCACAAGGGAGATGTTCACAACAAAGGTAAACCCCTTAAAGTATCTTCCGATATTTCTCGCGTTTACCGTTTATCTGCTTGTCGGTGCTTTTCTGCAAAAGGGCAAGATAGCGGTCAGCGAAGCGTTCGGGCTTGATAAGCTGATAGTTGTGCTGTTTGTGGGAATTACGGAGGAAACGGTGTTCCGGGGCTGGCTTCTGAACGCGACGCTCGGCGAAAAGAAGAAATGGCTGCCCGTCGCGGCAAATGCGCTGATGTTTTTGCTGATACACTTTCCGATTTGGATAAATGAGGGACAATTTGTCGAGAATTTCCGAAATCTCGGATTTTTAAGTGTATTGATTTTAAGCGTTATATTTAGCGGGACATTTATAAAAAGCAAAAGCATTTGGATACCCGCTGCGCTGCATATGTATTGGGATCTGCTGATGTTTTTATTTTATTGAGGAGGAAAGTATGAATATTTTAATTGTCGGAGGAACAAGATTTTTTGGAATACCAATGGTGAATAGTCTCCTCAATAAAGGACATAACATAACGATCGCCACAAGAGGAGATCACGGCAATCCCTTTAATGATAAGGTTCGCCACATCATTATGGATAAAACCGACGGAAACTCTGTAAAAAATGCGCTTGGCATTGAAGAGTTTGACGCGGTTATTGACAAGGTAGCATATTCGTCAAATGACGTAAGGTCACTTTTGGAAAACGTTAATTGTAAACGATATATACAGATGTCCTCTTGCGCGGTATATTCCGTTGAGCATTCATTGATCAAGGAAAGTGAATTTGATCAACAAAGCCATAAATTGATATGGATGGATAGACCGACGGATTATGCGGAAGGCAAAAGACAGGCGGAACGTGCCGCGTTGGAGTTTATGGATATCGGTAAATGCACCTTTGTAAGATACCCTGTTGTAATGGGCAAAAACGATTATACAGGCAGACTGAAATTTTATGTGGAGCATATCTGCGGTCAAATTCCTATGCGCGTCGATAACTTAGATATAGGAACGTCATACATAAATGAATCGGAGGCGGGCGAATTCATATCATACCTTGTCGATTCACCGGCTTCGGGAGCTGTAAACGGCTGCTCCAAAGGCGTTATTTCTCCAAAGGATATTATTTCATATATCGAAAGCAAAACGGGTAAAAAAGCCGTTATATCCGAAAACGGCGATCCGGCGCCCTATAACGGAAATAAATCGGAGACCTCATACGATTGCTCAAAAGCAGAGAATTTGGGTTACAGTTTTTCAAATGTTTCTTCTTGGATATTTGAACTGTTAAATTTTTATTTATCGCAAAACCAAAACTAAATTATCAATAGAAGGAGAACGAATTATGAAAATCGAAACAAAATGCTTACACGAGGGCTACACGCCCAAAAACGGCGAACCGCGCGTTATGCCGATAGTACAAAGCACGACCTACGTTTACGACAGCACCGACGACGTTGCGGCGGTGTTTGACGACCCCACAAAGAGCCTTATCTATTCGCGGTTTGAGAACCCGACCACAGACTGCGTGGAAAAGAAGATCGCGGCGCTGGAGGGCGGCGTGGCGGCTATGTGTACGTCAAGCGGTCAGGCGGCTTCGCTGCTGTCTATCCTCAACATCTGCGAGGCGGGCGACAGCTTTATCGCGAGCGCGTCCATTTACGGCGGCACTATCAATCTGTTCGGCGTAACGCTCAAAAAAATGGGCATCGAGTGCATATGGGTGGAGCACGACGCGACCGAGGAGGAGCTTAACGCCGCGTTCAAGCCGAATACAAAGGCGGTTTTCGGAGAAACTCTCGCTAACCCCGCGCTGACCGTTCTCGATATCGAGATGTGGGCAAAGGCGGCTCACGCGCACGGAGTTCCGCTGATAATCGACAACACGTTTGCAACGCCGATACTCTGCCGCCCGATAGAGTGGGGCGCGGATATCGTTATCCACTCGACCTCAAAGTATATGGACGGTCACGCGGTTCAGGTAGGCGGCGTTATCGTAGACAGCGGCAAGTTTGATTGGACAAACGGAAAATTCCCGTGTATGACCGAACCCGATGAGAGCTATCACGGCATTGTTTACACAGAAAAGTATTCGTTCGCGCCGTATATCGTCAAGGCGAGAATGCAGCTTATGCGCGACTTCGGGTGCTACCCCGCGGCTAATTCGTCGTTCCT
>DILZ01000033.1:0-6026 GCA_002425305.1 Ruminococcaceae bacterium UBA5579 | reverse complement strand
TAAGAATGAAGCAGTATTGCGAGAACGCGCTGACAGTCGCGAAGTATATCCAAAGCACGGGCAAGGCGGAGTTCGTAACTTATCCCGCGCTCGAGGGCAGCAAGGGTCACGAGCTTGCGAAAAAATATCTCCCGAACGGCACGAGCGGCGTTATTTCGTTCTCAATAAAGGGCGGACGCTCTGCAGCGGTCAAGTTTATGGATTCTCTGAAGCTCGCTTCAAACGAGGTTCACGTTGCGGATATCAGAACGTGCGTGCTTCACCCCGCAAGCGCGACGCACCGTCAGCTCACCGACGAACAGTTGGTAGCGGCGGGCATTGACGGCGGGCTTATCAGATTGTCGGTGGGGCTGGAGAATGTGGAGGATATCCTTGACGACCTCAAACAGGCGTTTGCGGCGATCTGACGAGCCCGTATCGGTAAATCTAAGGGGGCATTGTTATGGACAAAAGAAAGAACACGGCTCAAAAAAAGCTGACGGGAATATGCCTTGCGGCAATGTTCGCGGCAGTGATATTCACGGCGACAAAGCTTATACAGATACCCGCTCCGACGGGCGGCTTTGTGCATTTCGGCGACTGCTTCATACTTATTGCGGCGTGGGTGCTGGTNNCGGCTTCGCGGCAGCGGGAGTAGGCTCGGCGTTCGTTGATATGTTCGGCTATGCGCAGTATGTTCCGGGAACGTTTTTTGTAAAGGGACTTATGGCTGCCGTGGCGACAGTCATCGTTCACGCGCTGATGAAAAGAAAAATCAAGCACCGTTTGTACGCGTTTGCTGCTGGAGGGTTTGCCGCAGAGCTGATAATGATAGGCGGATACTATCTGTATGAGGCGCTGCTGCTGGGTTACGGTTTTGCGGGAGCTTTTGCGGGCGTCTTCGGAAATATCGTTCAAGGCGCGTTCGGATTGACGTTTGGCGTGATACTGATACAAGTTTTCGAGAAAACCAAAGTGCTGAAAAATTTTAACGTGTTTGCGTTATAATAACCTGTGTCAATGGCTTTAAGGCGCGTCTTTTAGGCGAATTGTGACGCGGACAGCCGCAAATTATGCTTTATGTTCCGCACACCTACGCTGTTGAAACAGCTTATTATTTTGATTTAAACAGAAAAGTTAGGAGAACAAATGATTACGGTAAGTGATGTTAATGTCAGCTTCGGCGGACAAGTTTTATTCAAGGATGTGGACTTGCAGTTCAACCCGGGGAATTGCTACGGAGTAATCGGCGCGAACGGCGCGGGAAAATCCACATTTCTGAAGGTGCTCTGTGGAGAGCTGGAGCCTACAAAGGGCACGGTAACGCGCCCCGCAGAGCTGCGAATGAGCGTTCTGCGGCAAGACCATTACGCGTTCGACGAGTACACAGTGCAGGACACGGTGATAATGGGCAACAAAAAGCTTTATGATATAATGCGGGAAAAGGACGAGCTGTACGCAAAGCCCGATTTCTCGGACGAGGACGGCGAGCGCGCAAGCGTGCTTGAGGGCGAGTTCGCGGAGCTTAACGGCTGGGAGGCGGAAAGCGACGCGTCNNCGTACCAGAACTCGTAGTTCCCCGAAGATATAATGCTCCAGCAGATGAGTTCGCTTTCGGGTAACGAAAAGGTAAAGGTGCTGCTTGCGCAGTGTCTGTTCGGAAACCCCGATATTATCCTTATGGACGAGCCTACCAACCATTTGGACGTTGAGGCTGTGTCCTGGCTGGAGGACTTCCTCGCGGATTACTTTGGTACGGTAATCGTTGTATCTCACGACCGCCACTTCCTGAATAATGTCTGCACGCATATAGTTGATATCGACTACGGCAAAATAAAGATGTACGTCGGGAACTACGAGTTCTGGTACGAAAGCTCGCAGCTTATCCAGCGTATGATAAAGCAGCAGAACAAAAAGGCGGAGGAGAAGATAAGGGAGCTGCAAAACTTTATCGCTCGTTTCTCCGCGAACAAATCCAAGTCCAAGCAAGCGACCTCACGCCGCAAGCTGCTTGACAAGCTGACGGTAGAGGAAATGCCCGCAAGCTCGCGGAAGTACCCGTATATCGGCTTTGATATGGAGCGCGAGGCGGGCAAGGATATTCTGCAAGTGTCGGGATTGTCTAAGACGGTTGACGGCGTGAAAGTGCTGAACAACGTGAGCTTCACCGTGGCGAAGGGCGATAAGATAGCGTTTGTCGGCGCGAACGAGATCGCGGTAACGACGCTGTTCCGCATACTCACGGAGGAGCTTGAACCGGACGAGGGCACGTTTAAGTGGGGCGGCACGATAACCACGAGCTACTTCCCGAACGACAATAGCGCGTTCTTCAACGACTGCGAGCTGTCGATAATCGATTGGATACGGCAATACTCCGCCGACGAGACAGAGAGCTTCCTGCGAGGATTTTTGGGGCGTATGCTTTTCAGCGGCGATGACGTGTACAAGCCCGTGAACGTGCTTTCGGGCGGCGAGAAGGTGCGTTGTATGTTCAGCCGAATGATGCTGTTCCACTCGAATTGCCTGATACTCGACCGACCCACCAACCACCTTGATCTGGAGAGTATTACAGCGGTAAACAACGGACTTTCGGAGTTCAAGGGGAACGTGCTGTTCGCTTCTCACGACCACGAGATACTCGACACTGTGCCAAACCGCATTATCGAGATAACCGAGAGCGGCTGCTTTGATCGTGCGGGCAACTATGACGAGTACGTTGAGTGGCGCAGGGAAAATGTGGGAGGCTCACTTAGTATATAGTTGCAAGTGGTTAGTTGTTAGTTATTGAACGTTTAAATAAGTGAAAACGCGACGGCGGCGCATAATTTTCAAAAAGTGTCGACCGAAGCGAAGGGAGACCGATCACGTCAGCGGTGCTGCGCAAAACGAGGAGAAGCGTAGTGTAGCGCAGCATCGCTGACGTGATTTTGGAATTTAAATTTAAATATGAACTACATTATTCTTGATCTGGAATGGAACCAGGCGGTGAGCGCGGCGCGAATGATACGCACGCCCGTAATGCTCCACGGAGAAATAATCCAGATAGGCGCTGTAAAAACGGACGATAAGTTCAATTTGCTTGACAAGATAAAGATAAACGTTCGTCCGAAGTATTATAAAAAAATGAACTCGCACGTCGAAAAGCTGACGGGAATAACTCAGCTGCAATTGACAAGCGGCGAAACGTTTCCTCAGGCGTTCAAGATATTTGAAAAGTGGTGCGGCAAGGATTTCAGATTTATAACGTGGGGCTTTGATGATCTTGGCGTGTTCGCGGACAACCTGACGCTGCACGGCTTAGACCCCTCGTTCGGCAGCGATTATATCAATTTGCAGCTTATCTATAACAGGCAGACCAACGCGGAACACTTACAATGTGCGCTCGCCGCTGCTGCCGAAAGTTTGGGGATACCGATAGACGTGCAGTGTCACGACGCGTTCAACGACGCGTTTTTGACGTTCGAGCTGTGCCAAAAGCTGGATATGACGCTGGGTCTTGCGGAGTACGCGGAGTATGTCGCGGCACTTCCTACGCCGCTGATGAAGGACGCAATACCAAACGTTGACGATCTTAAGAAGATGATCTTTAACAGGCGGGTCGTTGATATCCCTTGCCCGAGATGCGGCGGCGGACTAAAGCACGGAAAATGGCTGTTCAGCAGCGGAAAAAGCTGCAAGACCATATCAAGCTGCCCGGAGGACGGCGATTTTTTGGTGAAGCTAAAGGCGATAAAGGTGACAGAGGGCGACTATACGGTGACGAGAAGCGTTTTCGCGGCTTCGGAGGACGAGATAAAGTCATTCAACGAAAAGCTCAAAAAGCGTGAGGAGCGCAGAAAAAAGCGCGCTGCGGAGAATACGGAGGAAAACAATGATAAAAACGGTGATGTTTGACCTGGACGGAACGCTGCTGCCGTTCGTTCAGGACGAGTTTATTAAGCTGTATTTCGGAGGTCTGTGTAGGGCTCTCGCGCCTTACGGTTACGATCCCGACAGTGCTGTAAAGAACGTTTGGAGAGGTACTAAGGCGATGGTGGAAAACGACGGCTCGCGGCTGAACAGTGAGGCGTTCTGGGAGCTGTTCCGCGCGGCGTTTCCGAACAAGCCCGAGGTGCGGGAGGTCTGCGACGAATTTTACATAAACGAATTTGACGCGGTAAAGACGTGTCTTAAGCGCACTCCCGATCACACCCCGCTGATAGAGCGGCTGAAAAACGCGGGCTTAGAGGTGGTTTTGGCTACAAACCCGCTTTTCCCCGAGTGCGCGGTCGCGACAAGACTTAGCTGGGTCGGGTTATCCGAAAGCGATTTCGCGTACATTACGAATTACGACAACAGCACGTTCTGCAAGCCAAACCCGAAGTATTTCACGGAGCTTCTCAAAAAGCTCGGCAGACAGCCCGAGGAGTGCTTTATGGTAGGGAACAGCGTTCCCGATGATATTATCCCGACAAAGGGGCTTGGTATGGGAACATTTCTTGTGCCGGAGTTCGCCGAAAACCCGAACGGAGAGGATATCTCGCAGTTCCTGTCGGGCACGGTGGAGCAGGCAGTGGAGCATATTTTGTCTTTGTAAAGTGAATTATATCGGTAAGCCTCGCATAAACTCTATAAAAGCGGACGAAAGTTCGTGAGGAGAGCGAGGTTTTACTATGGTTTACAGCTTTAATGATTTGAAGTGCAAGGAGATAATCAGTGTGAAAACGGGTGCAAGGCTGGGCTACCCCGACGATCTGGAGTTCGACAGCTGCACCGCCAAAATATGCCGTATTATCGTTTATGGACGCGCGCGCTTTTTCGGCTTGTTCGGGCGGGAGGACGATTTTTTCATCAAGTGGTGCGATATTGAGGTAATAGGCGAGGATACGATACTCGTGTCGTGTGATGTTCCGTCAAATTGCATATGCGGACACCGAAAAGGTAGAAGAAGTTTGTTGAAATAGCCGAATAAAACTCTATTGAAATAAAAGGCGAATTATGGTATAATACTAAAGTAACTGTGCTGATAGTTGTTAGCTGTTAGTCTTTCATTACCGATACTAACTACTAATATCTAATCGCTATCAAACTAGTACACACACGGGAGCAGCTTGCTAGGGTGCGCAGCGATGCGTCTGGACGGCGGTCTTTCGTGGCGGAACGGCACGGGCGGATAAATCCGCGCTAAGCCGTAAATCAACCAAAATCAGGAGGAAAACAAAATGGCAGTAGTATCTATGAAACAGCTTTTGGAGGCGGGCGTTCACTTCGGACACCAGACAAGACGTTGGAACCCTAAAATGGCTCCCTACATCTTTACCGAGAGAAACGGCATCTACATCATCGACCTTCAAAAGACGGTAAAGAAGCTGGACGAGGCTTACAACTTCATTCACGAAACAGCGGCAAGCGGCAAGGAGATACTCTTTGTCGGCACCAAGAAGCAGGCGGCGGATTCCATCAAGGAGGAGGCTACCCGCGCGGGCGCTCACTATGTAAACGCTCGCTGGCTTGGCGGTATGATGACTAACTTCAAGACCATCCAGCGCCGTATCGCTCGTCTGGAGCAGCTCCACACGATGGAAACGGACGGTACGTTCGATCTGCTCCCGAAAAAGGAGGTCATCAAGCTCAACCTCGAGATCGAGAGACTTGAGAAGTTCCTGGGCGGTATCAAGAATATGAAGAAGCTCCCGGGCGCGCTGTTCGTTGTAGACCCGCGCAAGGAGAAGATCGCGGTAGCGGAAGCGAAGAAGCTGGGTATTCCCATTGTTGCTATCGTTGACACCAACTGCGACCCCGACGAGATAGATTACGTTATCCCCGGCAACGACGACGCTATCCGTGCCGTTAAGCTCATTGCGGGCGCAATGGCAGACGCTGTTATCGGCGCAAATCAAGGAAACGGTGAAGCTGCGGCAGAGCAGCCCGCTGAACCGACGGAAGAAGCCGAATAAAAAATTAAGATAACAAAACGACGGCGCATTACGGCGCGATTTTGAAAAAACAACGCAACGGCGGTGCATAAATTGCGAAAGCGGGTAATGCTGTGCAGTCGGAGCGTGCGA
>DILZ01000119.1:13713-17301 GCA_002425305.1 Ruminococcaceae bacterium UBA5579 | reverse complement strand
AGTACATATAACAATGCTCGCAGCCCTCGGAGCATTTTACGCAGCCGTGCCACGGATTCCAGATGTCGTGCATATTGCCCTCCCGCGTTTTTGTTTATTGTAGCATATTCGAGCGATTTTGTCAACGCTTCAACTCGTTCAATACCTTTGCGATATCTCCGTCAATAAGGATCGACTGTGCGGATATTTCTTGCGGACAACTTGCTTCTCCGAGGTTTACGGACGCGTAAACAGCATTTGGATTTGCGGCTGTAAGCTGCCAAAATGGGTATTTTATAATGACGGGCGTGTTGTAGCCGACGCCCAATTCAAGATATAATACCCGTGAATTTCTTCGTGAACGTATAAAATCCGAGTAACGCTCCGCAGCCTTGTTCCAGCCCTCGTCCTCGACAAATTTATCGTCTGCGCGGAGATTCATTGAAAGCGGCTTTCCGCAATGCGGACACTTTGGCAGTAATTCCGTCGGGATTTTCATATCCGCTTGACGTTCATACATCAGCTTAACGCTCTCCTCATTATCGAACGTTTCTTTGCAGCAAGGCTCGGAGCATTGAAACAGACCGTAATCCCCCTGCGTATAGAACAGCCGCTTTTTATCAAATCCCGACTTTTGAAAACAGTGATCGACATTAGTGGTCAACACGAAATATTCCATGCCCTTTACAAGCGTGAACAGGTCGCTGTAAACGGATTTAGGTGGCTCCGTATAACGGTTCTTNNGTTCAGCATTATGTTTCGGCTCCAGAACGCCCACAGCTCCTCCGGCGTTTCATATGGATAGAACCCGCCCGAATACATATCGTGAAATCCGTATTTTTTCTCGAAATCGGCGAAATTCTCTCGGAAGCGTTCTCCCGAGTAAGTAAATCCCGCCGCCGTTGAAAGTCCCGCGCCCGCGCCGATCACAACGGTTTCGGCGGTGTTTAACGCGGATTTAAGACGTGTTATTTCAGCCGAGTAATCGCTTGTAGACAGCGTAGTCATTATCCTTGAAAACATTGAATATCACCTCGATCTCGGGATTGATTTTAAGAAAATCGCTTACGGTTTTAACGGCGATCTCCGCAGCTTTTTCGTTCGGAAAATGAAATTCTCCGGTTGAGATACAGCAGAACGCAATACTTGAAATTCCGTTTTGCACAGCGGTTTTCAAGCATTCTTTATAACAAGAGCTTAACTGCTCGCAATGCTCATCGGTCAGTTTTCCGCCGACATACGGACCTACCGTGTGGATGATTTTATCGCACGGTAAATTATACGCGGCGGTTATTTTCGCTTTTCCGACAGGCTCTTCATAGCCTTGCAGCGTTTTCCGCGAAGCGGATAATGCGCGCATTATCTCCGCGCACTCCAAACGCAGCTGCACACCCGAAAAAGTGTGTATCGCGTTGTCGATGCAGCCGTGGCACGGACAGAAGCAGCCAAGCATTTGAGAGTTCGCGGCGTTGACTATCGCTCCGCATTTCAGAGTTGTAATATCGCCCTGCCATAAATAAATGTGCGGCTTGACCGGCGTTAGATCTTTGTAATCAACAATGCCCTTTTCGGTTGTTATATCTCGAAGAAGTTCGTCCTGAACCTTGAGAAATTCCTCCGAAACGGGCTTTGGAGTTCGTACGTTCACAAGACTGCGGAACAGCTTAAACCGTTCGGTGTTGTCCACCGGAATTTCCGGTCTTTTATTTTTCGGATATTCCTCCAAAAGATAATCTATTAAGATACTTAGCTTATTCAATTATCTTCACCCTTTCCTCTTTTCGCGGCTTAGACTGCGGCTGTTCGCCGTCGATATATCCCAATACCACAAAACAAACGCAGGAATAGTTTTCGGGAACTCCCCACATTTTCATAAGCTCCGCGCCCTCGGAGTTGTCGAAAGTTTCCTCGCCGCGCGAGATAATGCAGGACGAGATACCAAGCTCGGTCGCCTGCAGCACCATATTTTCCGCGATGCAAAACGCGTCTGCGATACGGAACGCGAAATTATTCTGTCCGAAGATCGCCGCAACGCACGGCGCTCCGTAAAATCCGTTTTTTATGGTCGGATCGTCTATCGTACTCGGCTGTTCCTCGGAAACATAAGAGCCGACAAGCCGCGAACGGTCGAATTTCGCGAGGTTCATAATTCCGAGCTTTGTTGTGAGTGCCTTATCCCGTATCCCGACGATCACACTTCGCTGACCGCCGCCCGCGTTAGGGGCGTAATTTCCCGCCTCGAGAATAAGCTCCAGATCGGCGCGTGAAATTTGATTATCGGTGTATTTCCGTATGGAATGACGAGCCTTAATTAAATCCATTAACATTGTGAAATCTCCTTATTTAAAAACGTTCGGTGGTCGGTCAAAAATTTCTGTGAAATTTTTGACCTCGCCGAGTGCGATAAAATTTCCTTCGGAAATTCTATCGCACTCACCCACCTCACTTCCAGCATTGCGGATCGGCGGCGTAGAAGTTGCCGTTTTTGCCGCTTGCTACTGCCGGGCAGCCTCTGCACCACGCCTTTAATTCGCATTTCGAGCATTTCTCGAATTTAGAGTATTCGCGGTATTGCTCCATTTCGCACACCCATACGTCTGCTATCCTGTCTGCGAAAACGTTCCCGACTTTGCTGTTTTGAACTCTGCGGCAGGCGAAAATATCGCCGTTAGGGAGTATCGTAAGATGACAGTTCCCGCAGTTGCAGCCGCCGTAGATCATATCCTTTTCGACGTTTTCGGGGAGCTTGAATGTTCCTGTTTCGTATTCGTACAGCGTCCACAAATGATCTTTTCTATTGAAATAGGTGGTGCAGCCCCGCGTCTCATATTCCTTGAATTTCTTGTCGCACAATTGCAGTAATTCCCGATAGCGCAGCGGCTCGATATTCGTATCCTTTTCGTTGCTTGTGGGGCAGTATCTTGCGAACGCGAAAACGTCCGCCTTGTTCGCGACCGTATCGATAATATCGGGTATCTCCTCGATATTTGTTCCCGAAACCGTCGTCATAACCACCGCGCGTATCCCGGCTTTCTTGATACAATCCAGCTTTTCAAGCGTGATATCGAAGCTGCCCGGCTTGCGGAACCAATCGTGCGTTTCCCTCATTCCATCAAGCGAGAGCTGATATTTTTCGCAGCCGAGGGACTTTAATTCACGACAAACCTCGTCGTTCAGATGAAACGGATTACCAAGTATCGTAAACTTTATCTCGTGCGATTTTAATAATTTCAGCAGCTCCCAAAAATTCGGGTGCAGAATAGGGTCGCCGCCCGTTATGTAAAAATACGGCAGACGGTCATAGACCTTGCAGAAGTCAAGGCAGTTGTAAAACGTATCTTGAATCTGTTCCCAATTCATAGAATCAAGTGTCTTGCAGTTGTTCTCCGAGAAGATGTAGCAATGCTTGCAGCGTTGATCGCAGTCGTCCGTGATATGCCACTGAAAGGAAAAGAATTTGCTCATTGTGCTCACCTCGTGTATGTTGATCGGTTTCCCGTATAATTTCGCATATTCCCGAACGAGTTCCTCCGTTCGGGAACACCTGTAATTATCCCATAAAGATAATTACTTGTCGCCTGCTCCGCAGGCAGAGCCGCAAGCGGAGGG
>DILZ01000119.1:0-13694 GCA_002425305.1 Ruminococcaceae bacterium UBA5579 | reverse complement strand
AAGCCGAGGGTTTATCGCCCGAGCCGCACGCTGCGGGTTTGTCGCTTGTACCGCAGGCAGAAGCTGCCCCCAGGGCAGAAGCAACCCCCAGAGCAGAAGCTACCCCCAGAGCAGAAGCCGCCGCAACGCTGTTGTCGCTGTTCCAATCGGCTAAATTTGCAAGTGCCATAGTAATGACCTCCGTATTTTATTCGGAATTTCTTCCGTGACTTAATTCTAACACATCGCCAAACCCTTTACAAGTACGCACTTTTTTATTACCCCGTCACCTTTTTGTAACTTTTGCGCTGCGGCGAGAAATATCCGTGAAAAAATTTTTTCTTGACTTTTTTGAGCATATATATTATAATTTAAATATAACATTCGATTTTAAACTGTTGGAGGTACTGCTATGCTGACAAAAGATGAAATGCCCGCTTGTCCCGTTGCCACGACCGTTGCCCTGATCGGCAGCAAGTGGAAGCTGCTTATTATGAGAAATCTGCTTTCCCGTCCTTGGAGATTTAACGAATTGCGCAAGAACCTGGACGGTGTAAGTCAAAAGGTGCTGACCGACAGTCTGCGCTCGATGGAGGAGGACGGGATAATCATACGCACGGTTTTCCCCGAAGTGCCGCCGCGCGTGGAGTATTCGCTTTCCGAGTTAGGCGAGTCTATGCGCCCGATAATGGACGCTATGGAGATCTGGGGAACAGAGTATAAGAAAAACAAAGTTTAAGCGGTATTTAGCTTCATAGTTATCTGTACCCGGTATGTCGAAACTAATTACTAACAACAATTCTCTAAACAAAAAAGCGGAGAGCCGAAACTCTCCGCTTTTAGTATTTGGTTTTAAGTTGTCAGCAGTTAGTATATTGCTCCGATCAAAACTAACAACTGACTACTATTCTCTAACAACTATCAAACGCAGCCTTGCGCCTTCATAGCTTCCGCAACCTTAAGGAAGCCCGCGATGTTCGCGCCCGCCATATAGTTTCCGGGCATACCGTACTCCTTGGAAGCGTCGTCGCACTGCTTGAAGATCTCGACCATAATGCCGTGGAGCTTGTTGTCGACCTCCTCGAACGTCCAGCCGTAGCGCATAGAGTTCTGGCTCATTTCAAGACCCGAAGTAGCTACGCCGCCCGCGTTTGCAGCCTTTGCGGGACCGTAAAGCATATTGTTCGCGAAGTAAACCTCGATAGCCTCGGGAGTGGACGGCATATTCGCGCCCTCAGCAACAGCATAGCAGCCGTTCTTAGCGAGAATTTCCGCGCTTTCCTTGTCGATCTCGTTCTGAGTAGCGCAGGGAAGAGCGATGTCGCACTTGATGGTCCAGATACCCTTGCAGCCCTCGGTGTAGGTAGCATTCGTGTGGGAGGTTCTGTCAACGTATTCCTTGATACGTCCGCGCTCAACCTCTTTGATCTGCTTAACGACGTCAAGATCGATGCCGTCGGGATCGTAGATGTATCCGTTGGAGTCGGATAGAGCAACTACCTTGCCGCCGAGTTCGGTAGCCTTCTTTGTAGCGTAGATAGCAACATTGCCCGAACCGGAGATAACGACTGTCTGATCCTTGAAGCTCTTGCCGTTTGCCTTGAGCATCTCGTCGGTGAAGTAGCACAAACCGAAGCCGGTAGCCTCTGTTCTCGCGAGAGAGCCGCCGTATGTCAAGCCCTTGCCGGTGAGAACGCCGGTGAACTCGTTGCGGATTCTCTTATACTGACCGAACATAAAGCCGATCTCGCGTCCGCCCGTGCCGATATCGCCTGCGGGAACGTCGCAGTCCGGACCGATGTGCTTGCAAAGCTCTGTCATAAAGCTCTGGCAGAAACGCATAACCTCTCCGTCGCTCTTGCCCTTGGGGTCGAAGTCGGAGCCGCCCTTTGCGCCGCCCATAGGAAGCGTAGTCAGCGAGTTCTTGAAGATCTGCTCGAAGCCGAGGAACTTGATAATACCGCTGTATACGGACGGGTGCAGTCTGATACCGCCCTTGTACGGACCGATAGCGGAGTTGAACTGGATACGGAAGCCGCGGTTCACCTGAACCTTGCCATTGTCGTCAACCCACGGAACGCGGAAGATAACTTGTCTTTCCGGCTCTACAATGCGCTCGAAAACGCCGGCTTCAACGAGGTCGGGACGCTTCTCAACTACGGGCTGGAGAGTTTCAAAAACCTCCGTTACCGCCTGAATGAACTCCGGCTCGCCGGGGTTTCTTTTCTTTACCGTTTCCAAAAGGTCTGCAAGATACTGATTATTTAACGCCATTGTTAAAGATCCTCCTAAAATCTGTAATTATAAGCAAAAAATTACCTACAATATATATTATACACTAATCCCGCACTTTTTGCAAGAAACTTTTTTGTTTTTTTCAAGGAGATAGTGAAATTTTGTTGAATGTTTATAAACGGTTGACTATATATTGTGTATAATTAACAAAAATCAATCCGATTTGTATTCAAAAATGAAACGAGAAAGTTTTTTTGTTTCACTTTTCGGAGAGCATATCGATAAGCGAGATAAGCAGGTCTTGTTTTTCTTTTGGGAGCGTACGCAGTGTCTTAATTAGCTCCAATTCTGTGGGGGAGAGCGCAATGCTGTCAGAATTGGGCTTATAATCCAGCAGATAGTCGACAGAAACGCCCAATTCCTTTGCGAAATCGCATATCAATATGATGTTTGGAAGTCTGCGATTGTTTACATAATCACTAATGGCAGATTCGCTTATATTCACCTTTGCTGCGAACTTTTTTTGTGTAATATCCTTTTGATCAAGAACTTCCTTTAATTTTTCTCCGAATGTCATTTTGATCCTCCCCAAATACGCGTTTTAGTTATTATTAGCATAATTATACGCGAATTTAAAATTATTTCAGAATAAATACTGAAAATCGGGATTTATATATTGACAATTTTATATTTGCGGATTATAATTAAAATAAATTCAAAGAATAAGAATGTTGGAGGGTTTTATGGCAAAAGAAGAAATTGATGTTGTTGCATTAAAAAAGAGCGTTCCCGACCTGCGCGGACAGCACTTGTGGCTGTTTTTGCAGACGTTCGGCGTGCCAAGCTCGCACGCGGTTTGCTTCGGAAAATATGAGGGCTATGAAACTTATGTGTGGAAGGGGTGCGGCGGAGAGGTGGAATATTACTTTAATTCGCAAAACATTTGCGTTACCGATAATTTTTTTGAATTTTTAAAAATGTTTTAACATCTGATTTTCATATAATTTTCAGCAAAAATCGTCACAAAACCCTTGACAAGCATTGTCAAATGAGTTATAATTATAATTGTGGAAGAATAGCATTGTCGGGGAATTGGACAGTGCTATGTTCGGAGGTGTGACTGTGGGTTTGCCGAAATATTCCGGCACTGCAAAGCCTGTATAGTTAAATTGAAAGGCGGTATTGCAAAATGGGGAAAAAGGCGATTGTCAAAAGAGGCGTTCCGTTTTGGGGAAAAATGGGCGTTGGTATTATCTGCGCTTTATTTGCGGTGAGCTTTGCGGGTGACAGCACAGCGCAGCTCAAAGCGGCGGGTGCATCAAGCATTGCAAGCCTTGAGGCAAAGGCAAAGGAGCTTGCCGAAGAGAATGAAAAGCGTCAGCAGCAGATCGCGGGATTGGGCGCGGACATAAGCAACAATAAGGACGCTATGGATCTGATAAGCAATCAGATAGACGGCGTTATCAATGAAATAGATACATACAGCTCTCTTATCTCCGCTAAACAAGCGGATATAGATCAAAAGCTCATTGAGATATCAAAGGTCGAGTTGACGATCTCCGAAAAGGAAAAGACAATTGAAGAAAAGAAGACAGAGATAGCTGCTCTTCAAGCGGAGAACAAGCAAAATCTTGAGAAGTTCGGCAAGCTGGCGCGTTATATGTATATGAACAATTCCGGCTCGAATATCCCTGTTTTGAATGGTTCGGACGATTGGTATGATTATTTCGTGTATTCCGACGTTGCGAAGAATATCACGGGTCAGAATTACGATTTTATGAAGGCTCTTCAGGCGTCGATTGAACGGCAGGAGCAGATGATAACCGATCTCAACGAAGAGATCAATACCCTTGAAAACGAGAAAAAGGAGCTTGAGGCTCAGCGCGTGCAGTATGAGGAGGAAGCGGAAAATCTTGCGAACGAAAAGGCAAACCTCCAGGTCTACGCAAACCAAAAGCGCAATTACCTTGACGGTCTGGCTGCGGAAAACGAATACCTCAAGAACAAGATAAGCGGTCTTGAAGAGGATATTGCGGAAGCGAACAGAGAGCGCGAGCAGCTGAACTACCAGATAGAGGAGCTTATCAGACAGCAGCAGGCGGCGGCTAAGGACGACGAGGATTATGTTGATTACAGCGGTGACGACTTGATGTGGCCGCTTGACCGCAATCTGCATTACATAACCACCTATTTCGGCTATGACGCGTGGCGCGGCGGAATGCACCGCGGCATCGACGTCGGAAACGCCGGCATCGCGGGCGCGAATATTTACGCGGCGCAGTCCGGCACGGTCATTTCCGTTATCAACTACTGCACGCATAACGTCGGCAAGAACTGGAGCTGCGGCTGCTGCGGCGGTTACGGAAACTATATTATAGTAGATCACGGCGGAGGACTTTCAACGGTTTACGCGCATTGCCAGGCAATCTATGTTTACGAGGGGCAGCACGTTAACAAGGGCGATACTATCGCGGCTGTCGGCACGACGGGTTGGTCGACGGGCTTCCACCTGCACTTTGAGACCCGCGAGAACGGCGTGGCGGTAAATCCGTTCAACTACGTTTCGTATTAAAAATTTTTAGGGGCGCGGATATCGCGCCCCTTGTTTTTCAAGCTGCCGCGTCGGTTGGTTTGCCCTATTGCTTTGTAAGGAACACGCGTGATTTTTTCTGCTTTTTGCAAAAAGCCCCTAAATGTAGTTGACAATTGCGGAAGATTTTGCTATAATAAAAAGTGTGAGTTTTTTGACCTAGAGAACTGAAGGGAATGTTGAGATTGGCAAGCGAACGAATGACGGTCGCGCGAGCGATGACCGAGTGTCTGAAAGCGGAGGGGATAACGGATATATTCGGATATCCCGGCGCGGCGATCTGTCCGTTTTACGATGAATTATATAAAAGTGAAATAAGGCATATTCTTGTGCGGCACGAGGTGAACGCAGGACACTCCGCGAGCGGCTATGCGAGAGTTACGGGTAAGCCCGCCGTATGCGTAGCGACAAGCGGTCCGGGCGCTCTGAACCTTATCACCGCGATAGCCACGGCGTATATGGATTCCGTGCCTATGGTGATAATCACGGGGCAGGTGGATTCCGAGCAGATCGGGCGCGACGTGTTCCAGGAGGCGGATATCACNNACCGGATCGGCGGAGCCGTTCGTTAAGCACAGCTACTTGCTCAAAAAGCCCGAGGATACCGCAGACGTGTTCAAAAAAGCGTTCTATATCGCGGGTACGGGGCGGCGCGGTCCGGTGCTGATAGACGTGCCGTTCGACGTACAGAAAGCGGAGATAGATTTTGAATATCCCGAAACGGTGGATATACGGTCGTACCGTCCCAGCACAAAGGGCAACGGTTATCAGATCAAACGTGCTATAACGGCGCTAAAGGACGCGAAAAAGCCTCTTATCTGCGCGGGGGGCGGTCTGTTCACGGGAAACGGCGTCGCGCTGATGCGTGAATTTTCCGTGAAGAACGACATTCCCGTTGTATCGACTATGATGGGCTTGGGCGCAATGCAGTCCGACAGCCCGCTTTACTACGGAATGATCGGTATGCACGGCAAGAAGGCTGCGAATATCGCGGTCAACTCCTGCGACACGCTGTTTTTGCTTGGAGCGAGAGTGGGCGACAGGGCGATGTCCGCAATGGAAAACCGCAAGGATTTCACGGTCGTTCATATTGATATTGATCCCGCCGAGATCGGCAAGAACATTGAGGCAAACGTGCCGATAGTCGGCGATATAACGCTGGTTCTCGAGCAGCTGCTCGAACAGACGGACGGCTTTAAAGAGCCGCTTACCCACACGGATTGGCGCGCGGAGCTTGACAAAAACCGCTTTGAAACGCCTTGCGAGCCGGAGGGCGACGGCTATGTCAACCCGAAGTGGTTTATGCAAACGCTTGACAAGTATTTGCCCGAACGCTCGATAGTCGTTGCCGATGTTGGTCAGAACCAGATTTGGACGGCGGCAAATATCTCGCTTAAGGACGGGCGTTTTCTTACATCGGGCGGTATGGGTACTATGGGATATTCCGTTCCCGCAGCTGTCGGCGCGAAAACCGCCGACCCGTCGCTTGAGGTCATTGCGGTTTGCGGCGACGGCTCGTTCCAGATGGAGTTCAATGAGATAGCTACGGCGATACAGCACGGTATCAACATCAAAATGATTGTTATCCGCAACCGTTTTTTGGGAATGGTGCGCGAGGTTCAAGAAAATGCGTATGACAACCGCCTTATCGCAGTGTCGCTCGACGGCAGCCCCGACTTCTGCAAGATAGCGGAGGCGTACGGCGTGGAGCATATGCTCGTGAACAGTGAAGAGAGCGCGGTCGAGGGTATTGAGAATCTGATAAAGTCGGACAAGCCGTATTTGCTTGAAGTCGCCGTACCCGAGCACGAAAAGACGATATTGTAATAACGGAGGTTGAGAACGAGTATGAAACACACAATTTCCGTTTTGGTAGAGAACCACGCGGGCGTTCTGGCGCGTGTGGCGGGATTGTTCGCGCGGCGCGGCTTTAATATCGACAGCCTCGCGGTGGGTATCACCGACGACGCGAACGTTTCGCGTATCACGATAGTCGCGGATGGCAGCAAGTATACGCTCGAGCAGATCGAAAAGCAGCTTAATAAGCTGATCGACGTTATTAAGGTAAAGACGCTCTCACCCGACAGTATGGTGAGCCGCGAGCTTATCCTTATAAAAGTGAACTGCACGCCGAAGCAGCGTCCCGAGATAATCAGCATTTGCGAGCTTTCGCGCGGAAAGATTTCCGATATTTCGGCTAATTCCGTGACGATAGAGATTTCGGACAACGCGCAGAACCTCAACAACTTTGAAGAGCTGCTGCGCCCGTATGGGATAAAGGAGATCGTCCGTACGGGGACTATCGCAATTCAAAAGGGCGAGCAAGCGGTTTCTTTGAAAAATTGAGCCGGTTTTTATTGTTTATCCTCGCTGAATAAGCGTCGAATATATTTATTTAAAGGAGATAATTGTTATGGCAAAGATGTATCATTCCGAAGATTGTAATCTGTCCGCATTGGACGGCAAGACCGTTGCGATCATCGGCTACGGCTCGCAGGGTCACGCTCACGCGCTGAACCTCAAGGAAAGCGGCGTAAACGTTGTAGTTGGTCTTTACAACGGCTCGAAAAGCTGGAAGAAGGCAGAGGAGCAGGGCCTTAAGGTTATGACCGCCGCTGACGCTGCAAAGGCTGCCGACGTTATTATGATACTCATCAACGATGAGAAGCAGCAGGCTCTTTATCAGGAGTCCATTCTCCCGAACCTCACCGCAGGCAAGACCTTGATGTTCGCGCACGGATTCAACATTCACTTCGGACTTATCGTTCCCCCTGCGGACGTTGACGTTATTATGATCGCTCCGAAGGGGCCGGGTCACACCGTTCGCTCCGAGTACGTTGAGGGTAAGGGTGTTCCGTGCCTCGTTGCTGTACATCAGGACGCTACCGGCAGAGCACTCGACACCGGACTTGCTTATGCTGCGGGTATCGGCGGTGCGCGTGCGGGCGTTCTCGAAACTACATTCAAGATGGAGACCGAAACCGACCTCTTCGGCGAGCAGGCTGTCCTCTGCGGCGGCGTTACCGCTCTGATGAAGGCGGGCTTTGAAACGCTTGTTGAGGCGGGCTACGATCCTCAGAACGCTTACTTTGAGTGTATCCACGAGATGAAGCTTATTGTAGACCTCATCTACAAGGGCGGCTTCGCGATGATGAGATACTCCATCTCCGACACTGCGGAGTTCGGCGATTATGAGACCGGCAAGCGTCTTATCACCGAGGAAACCAAGAAAGAGATGAAGAGAGTTCTCACCGAGATACAGGACGGCACGTTCGCCGCTAAGTGGATCAACGAGAACAAGACCGGCAGACTGCACTTCAACGCTTGCCGCCGCATCGAGGCTGAGCACCAGCTCGAAAAGGTAGGCGCGGAGATCCGCAAGCTGTATGATTGGAACAAGTAATATGCTGAACAGATAAACATTTTCTCCCCGTCTTAAACGGGGAGAAAATGCTTTTACAGTCTATCTCCCGGGTCGTGAAATTCCGCGCGTTTTCCTCGCCGGTATATTATGTCGACCGTGCTGAAACGTGGGTAGGCGGGATTGTTCCGCGTCGGGCGGTCTAATCTCTCGTACAGGAACATGACAAGCGCGCTAAGAACAAAGAACAGAATGAATGTTATGTCAAGCAGCGCAAGAAGAGCCGTGACGGCCGTGCCCAATATCAGCTGCCGCTTAAACAGCACGAAATAAAAGTGAACAAGACCCCACCCTGCCAGCAAAGTGAATGCAAGGGCTATGTTGGTGAACATATGGTCTGCTTTCAAAATTGTTATTATTGACAATAAAATCGGGTTTATCACGCAGAATTTCCAGAAAATACTTTCCGCTTTTTTGTGATCAATGCGGCAGTTTGTTTCGTAATTGTTGAAATTTCTGACGGCGTCGACAAGCGTATCGTCGTCGTCTTCATAAAGCTCGAGGATTCCGCTTTGAATAACGTCCTCCGGCACACCCATAAAGTAATTCACAGAATCCCCCCTCTTGATTGTTATATTGTATTATATCACATTTTGAGGGAGTTGTCAACAAATTACGATTTATTTCCGATTTTTTATTGTAATGTAACGTTATTGTGATATGCTTGCCGCTTGTGCAGGAACAGAATTTATACAAAGTCAACGCCCCCGAGGATGTTCGGGGGCATAGTTTTCTGTTAAAATTATCTTTGTCCGACTTGACAGTTATCGTTTATGCCACGATTTATCGGAGAATAAAAGACGGGATTTTTTGTGCATAACGCTCAATGTCCAAGCATCTTGATGTATGACGGAAGTGCGCTCTCGAATTTAACGCCGTACCAATGCGACTTGTCGTCCTGAGTTTTCTCGATACATTCGAGGGTATAGTCGGCGGCGATCTTCGCTGCGTCAAACGCAGGAATGCCGTTTTCGAGTGCTCCCACAAAAGCCGATGCGTAAACGTCGCCCGTACCGTGGCAGCCGCCCGCTATCTTGCGGTGCTCGTAATACCGCGGCTTTCCGTTCTCTACTACAAGAACGCCGGTGGTTTCGGGCTTGTAGCTTATCCCGGTGAACACTATAGTTTTTGCTCCCCGCGCAAGGAGCATTTCCGTAAGCTTGTCCGTATAGGAACTGTCGTAGGTTTCCTTGTACTCCAAATCTGTCAGCAACGCGGCTTCGGTGATGTTCGGGAGAATGATGTCCGCCGAGAAGCATAGCTTTTTCATTTCCTCAACGAACGCCGCATCAAAGCCCGCGTAAAGCTTGCCGTTATCCGCCATAGCGGGATCGGCAATAAAATGTCCTCCGGAGATCAATCGGCTGTTCACGATATCTTTAACATAGTCGATTTGCCGCGCGCTGCCCAGATAACCCGTATAAACCGCTGAAAAATCAATCTTTTCGATCTCCCAGCGTTCGCGTATTTTTGGCATATCATCGGTAAGATCGGTGAAAGTCCAGCCCGAAAAACCGCCCGTATGGTTTGACAATACGGCGCTCGGCAGAATAGCGGTTTCAAGCCCCGCCGCGCTTAAAATAGGCAGAGCCACCGTAAGCGAGCATTGCCCGACACAGGAGATGTCCTGAATTGTAAGTATTCTTTTGTGCATATGTATTTTACCGCCTTTCGCAATGTTGTTCCACACAAATATATCACGGGAATATTTCCCGCCTTTTCGGCAGGAAAACGTTCCGTTAATAATATTATAGCACAACACTGCGAAAAAATCAATTGAAAAAAATCAATAAATATCAATTGATTTTTTAAGGCATCGGTAAACACGGCGGCAGCGTGATCTTTTCGGGACTTTTCATATGCTTTTGTATCTCCGCTATTTCAGGGATTATGTATTTCCTTTGTATTTCCTGCAGATCGATATCCAATGCCGTGCATATCCTAAGGCAGATCACCCACGTCGCGGTATAGCTTCCGCGTTCAAGATCGCGAAGATAAACGTCGGTTATCCCCGCAAGCTCCGATAATTCTTCCTGAGTAAGTTTTTTCTGTTTTCGTTTTGCCTTGATCATCTCGCCGAATTCGGCTTGTATTTTTCTTCCCTCGATTTTTTTACTCATAAAATATGCCTCCTTTTTTCAACATCAGTATACTATCGGGACGACTGCAAACAGTACAAAAAGCAAGCGTTTGACCTGCTAGATTATGTTATTGGCCGGACAGATGAATTTATGGTCAGATAACATAACGATAGTATTTTTATGCTTTCAAGAGGTTTTTCGCCAACCGCTGCGAAAACCGGATATTTTGAAAGCATCCTTGTGCCATTAGTTATATTTTGACATATTTTGAAGTAAATTAAAAGAAACTATGCTTTTCATTAACCAAATTTTCTTTTTTGATACAATTTTAACATAAATCGATTTGATTTTCAATATGCGAAAATGCAGAAAAAATCGCGGTATTTTCAATTAACTTAAATAAGGTGATTATCTATTTGTGCAATATGCACAACACAAGTTTGTTTTCATCGTTTGTATGAATAATAAATTCCGCATAACATATTTTTGTTAATGACTTGCATTTTTCTACAATATATGGTATAATTAAAATATCGTACCGTGTATAAGGGGTGTGGTTTCATCCGCTGCGGAAAGAGAAAATTGCTTTAAACCGCCGCAGGCGGAAAGTGTTTATATAAATATAGTGTACATTTTATTCGGAGGGGCTATGGATAATTTTATTCAGATAGATATTTATACGTCCTCGGCGGCGATAGACGGAATTACCGGCGCGCTTATCGAACGCGGCATAACGGGCTTTGTAATACAGGATAGCGCTGATTTTGAGGATTTTCTTGAGGACAAAAACGCTAATTGGGATTACATAGACGACAGCCTTATGGGGCTTAAGACCGTCGAGCCGCACGTTACCGTTTACGTCCACGATAACGCGCAGGGCGCGGAAATGCTCATGTCGATACGCGGTTATGTTGAGAGCTGTGCCGCGAACAACTCCGACAGCTTTTACGGTAACATTCGCGTGGAGCTTGCGAATGTCAAAGAAGAGGATTGGGCTAACAATTGGAAACAGTACTACAAACCGTTCAGGGTGGGCAAAAGCCTGATAGTAAAGCCGTCGTGGGAGAATATCGAGCCGAAAGCGGGCGATAAGATATTGGAAATAGACCCCGCTTCAACGTTCGGAACAGGACAGCATTATACTACCAAAATGGTTATGGAAACGCTGGAGACCGTGATAAAAAGCGGCGACAGAGTGCTCGACCTCGGCTGCGGCAGCGGTATTCTTACGATCGCGGCGATGCTGTTCGGCGCGGGCGAGGCGGCTATCTGTGATATTTTCGAGAACGCCGTAAAAACGGCGTCGGAGAATATCGTAAACAATCATTTCACGGATTTTAAAGCATACTGCGGAAATATCATCGAGGATAAAAAGCTGCGCGAGAGCATAGGCGGCGGCTATGACGTTATCTGCGCGAATATCGTCGCGGACGTTATCATAGCGATGAGCCCGCTTTTCGAGGAATTTTTGAACGAGGGCGGCAGCCTTATCGTTTCGGGGATAATAGACGAGCGTGCTGACGAGGTGAAGTCCGCGCTTTCGGAAAACGGTTGGCGCATCGTTTCGGAGAAGCGCGAGGAAGGCTGGAACTGCGTTTTGCTGGATCGCGGTTAACGCTTTGCGAAAACCTGCATATAATGCCGCAAGAGGTGAGTTTTATGCGGTTTTTGTATATTTTTGCAATGATGTTTTTGTCCATCTTCGGTCTGATCGTTCTGCTAAAGCTGCTGTTCAGCGCTTTGCTCGACGGCAGCTCGCGCAGATTTGAGGTCTTTGTGAAGGACCAGGAGAATATAGAGGAGTTTTTGGATAGCGCGAGAAAATCGGCGTTTATAGGTCGGGTCATTGTGATAACGGATAAAAGCGGCGAACAGCTGCGGTCGCTTAGTGAAAAATACGTCGATGTGGGATTTGTCGGCGAAACGGAATGGTGAGGGAATTTGAACGAGGTTGCTGAAAACAAGCTGAAATGTATTACCGCCGATGTGGAGGACGTTGTGTTTTACAACGAGGAAACGGGCTATATCGTGTTGGATATGAGTTTGGATGATAAACTCTTCACAGCGGTGGGAAATATGGGCGACGTGCGCGAGGGCGAACGTCTTACTATGTACGGGGATTATGTCACAAGTCAGAAATACGGCAGACAATTCGGTGTGGAGATATTCGAGCGGACGATCCCGACCGATGTGAACGCTATCAGAAGATATCTAGGCTCGGGCGTTATCAAGGGCGTGGGTCCGTCGGCGGCGAAAAAGATAGTGGACGCTTTCGGCGAGAACGCCCTTGATGTTCTTGAGAACGACCCGGTGCAGCTGTCGGCGATCAAGGGAATACCTGCCGACAGGGCGATGCTTATCGGTCAGGAGTTCCGCAAGATCACAGGACTTCGCAAGGTGATGACTTTCTTTTCGAAATACAATATCCCGCAGTATGTGATATCGGCGGCGTGGAAGCTTTACGGAAGCGACCTTATCCGCGCCGTGCAAAGCAATCCGTACTGCCTATGTGAGACCGGTATCGAGCTTAGCTTTAAGGACGCGGAGCGCATCGCCCACGACCAGAACTTCCCTATGGACAGCGAGGAGCGCATTTTCGCGGGGCTTATCTGGGCGCTGCGGGAGTACGCAAACGACGGAAATTGCTGCGTTCGCGAGAGCGACGTTGCGAATTATGTGACGCAAAATCTGCTTATCGGTGATAAAGCGTATTATTCCGCGCTGCAATACGCCGAAAGCCGCGGCGATATCGTCAATACGGACAAGTATGACACGCGCTACATTTACCTTTCGGAGTATTACAACGCCGAATGTTACATATCCGCAAAGCTGGCGGAGATGATTAAGCTCGGCAGCGAGAACGCGGATTATTCCGCAGAAATATCGGGTATAGAGTGTGAAAACGCGATAACGTATGACGATATGCAAAAAGAAGCGCTGACCGCGTGTATGAACGAGCGCGTTTTTATTCTCACCGGCGGACCCGGAACGGGAAAGACCACCACGCTGAAAGCACTTATTGCGCTGATGAAGCGGAGACATATGAAGATAAAGCTTGCCGCTCCGACCGGCAGAGCCGCAAAGCGTATGGCGGATCTTACGGGCGCTCCCGCGCAGACTCTCCACAGGCTGTTGGAGGTGGATTTCGCGACGGGCGGCAATTCTTTTAAGCGCAACGAGGAAAACCCGCTCGACTGCGACGCGGTCATAATCGACGAGATGTCTATGGTGGACGCTATGCTGTTCGCGTCGCTGCTGAGAGCGCTTAAAAGCCGCACGCGCCTTATTATGGTCGGCGATACCGATCAGCTGCCTTCGGTGGGCGCGGGAAACGTTCTGCACGATCTTCTCGCGAGCGGCAAAGTACCGTCCGTCGAGCTTACCGAGA
>DILZ01000123.1:4006-7879 GCA_002425305.1 Ruminococcaceae bacterium UBA5579 | reverse complement strand
GCCGCTCACGGAATATGACAGACGAGCAGGAGCATTTGAAGTGCAGCACTTATTCCAACGACTCGGACGAGTGTTCGGCACATTTTATTCGGACGGCAGTTCTGCGGGAGTTGGTACTTGGTGAGTTGAACAAACTGCTTGAAACGGTTCACGCGAATGAAAATGAATTTGTAAACGCGGCTATGGAGTACGCTTCAACTGCCCAATTGCAGGAAGTAAAGAAGGCACGGAAAACGCTCATGCAGTCCGAGAAACGTATTGTTGAGTTGGACAAGCTGTTTACACGGCTTTACGAGGACAATGTTTCGGGAAAAATTTCCGATGAACGCTTTGCTCAAATGTCAGCAAACTATGACGGCGAGCAACGGCAGTTAAAGCAGACTGTTTCCGAACTCAAAGCCTTTATTGAGGCAACCGAACAGAAAACGGCAGATGTTTCTAACTTTATCCAGCTTGTCCGCAAGTATACTTATATAAATGTACTCACTCCCGAAATAATGCACGAGCTTGTGGAGAAGATCGTTGTTCACGCACCCGATAAATCAAGCGGACATAGGGAACAGCGCGTTGAAATTTACTTTAGGTTCAATGTGGCGAGTGCCACGGCTACGCTCGACCAACGGAACTATGACAAAAAAGAAAGGCTGCGTAGGTTTCCTACGCAGCCTTTTCAAAAACAACGGAATACTTCTTTACCGCCCCCGCGCTTTCGCGAGGGCATTTTTTTGTTACTGGCGGAGAGGATGGGATTCGAACCCATGTGAGGTTGCCCTCAAACGGTTTTCAAGACCGCCTCGTTATGACCNNTGACCACTTCGATACCTCTCCGGATACATCACTTTAATATTATACAACAAAAACTGCGATTTGTCAAGGGGGAAAGGAAAAATAATACGGTCGAAAAAAGCTCCCCCGGAATGTCCGGGGGAATATCACGTTATCTTATCCCATATTTTTCAATAACATAATCCATATCCTTATCGCCGCGTCCGGAAAGATTGATAAGTATCGAGCCGGTATCCATTTCCTTTGCGAGCTTCATAGCGAAAGCAACCGCGTGTGAGCTTTCTATCGCGGGAATAATGCCTTCAAGCCGTGAAAGCTCGAAAAACGCGTCGATCGTTTCCTCATCGTCTACAACGCCGTATTTAACGCGTCCGATGTCGCTNNTCCGGTCCGGAGGAGGGGTAGTCAAGTCCGCTGGCGACGGAGTAAACGGGCGCGGGATCGCCGTTTTCGTCCTTAAGCATAATGGAATTAAATCCGTGCATAACTCCTTCCGTACCATAGGTAAGCGAAGCCGCGTGATCTCCGAGCTTCGAACCGCGCCCAAGCGGTTCAACTCCGTATATCTCTACGGGATCGTTCAGAAATCCTGAGAAAAGTCCCATTGCGTTAGAGCCGCCGCCGACACACGCAACTATCGCGTCGGGCAGCTCGCCGGTCATTTCAAGGAACTGCTCGCGTGCCTCTATCCCGACAACGCTTTGGAAATCGCGCACCATCATCGGGAACGGGTGAGGTCCGACAACAGAGCCTATACAGTAAATGCAGTTCTTGTAGTCATTGAGGTAAGCCGCAAATGCAGCGTCCACCGCCTCTTTAAGAGTTTGCAGACCGTCGGTCACCTCAACAACGTTCGCGCCGAGTATCTTCATACGAGCAACGTTGGGGGCTTGTTTTTTTATGTCGACAGCGCCCATATAGATGTCACATTCCAGTCCGAAATATGCCGCAGCAGTCGCGAGAGCCACTCCGTGCTGTCCCGCGCCCGTCTCCGCGATGATCTTCTTCTTGCCCATATACTTCGCCAGCAAAGCCTCTCCCATACAGTGGTTGAGCTTGTGCGCGCCCGTATGGTTAAGGTCTTCGCGCTTCACATAAAGCTGAACGTTTCCCATTTTTGCGGATAAACGCTCCAGATAAGAGATAGGCGTAGGTCTGCCTTGGAATTCTTTGCGGATCCTGCGAAGCTCGCTTATAAACTTTGAGGATTTGCATATCGTAAAGTAAGCCTCGGTTATCTCGTCCATTGCGGCTTTCAGGTCGTCGGGGATATATGCTCCGCCGTATTTGCCGAAGTACCCGTTTTTGTCGGGGTGGGATTTAAAATAAGTGTCAAAATCAATTTCGCCGTATTTCATAGAAAACCTCCGTATAATTGTGTTTATTTGTTCGTTATAACTATACCATAATTTGTTGTTTTTGTCAATAGCTTTATAAAATATATCCGGAAAAGCACAATAAAAATATTGCAAAAAGGTGCTTTTCGTTTTTTATAAACGTTTTCGCAAATTATGTCGAAATAATGAATATTTTTCACGAAATAGCAGACAATACCTTCAGCAGACTTTACTGCATTTGAATAATTATTTGGAGGAATTTATATATGAAAGCAACGGGTATAGTCCGCAGAATAGACGATCTCGGAAGAATTGTTATACCGAAGGAAATACGCCGCACTATGCGGATAAGGGAAGGTGATCCGCTGGAAATTTATACCAGCCCAGACGGGGAGGTCATCTTTAAAAAGTATTCTCCGATAGGCGAGATAAGCTCTACAGCTTCGCAGTATGCGGATGTTTTGTCAAAGGTAGGCGGCAGACCCGCCGTTATCTGCGATCGCGACCACGTTATCGCGGTTTCCGGAATAAGCAAAAAAGAGGTCATTGAACGCCGCGTTTCGGGTTCGCTTGAAGATCTTATCGAACAGCGTAAATCCTACGTCCTTAAGGACAGCGAGCAAAAGCGCTTTAATCCAATTGAGGGCGTTGACAGATACGCCGTGGCGTGTTCTCCGATTTTGGCATCGGGCGATGTAAACGGCGCAGTTATTATGCTTAGCTCAGACAATGACGACGATACCGCGACAGCCGAGCAGTCCGCGTTGGTTCAGGCAGCAGCATTGTACTTTGGCAAGCAAATGGAAGAATAAGAAAAGTCCGGTCTTTCATTTTGTTGATGAAATTGACAATGACAGGCGTTTAAATTTAATAGCCTATTCCCCATTCAGAGCCTTTGAGCCAATGTTCCTATGGAATTTTCCATAGAAGCGTTGGCTCTTTTTATTTCGGAGCTGTCCGACAAACGATGTTCCCGAATGACAGCTCGCTCGGTGCGCTCGCGGGGGAAGTGGTGAACTGTCGGTGCGTTCTGGAATTTGATGACGGAAACACGAAGTTTGCGCAGTTTGCCCAAAGCGCGGACACGATGTCCGCGAACCGAAGGCAAACAGGCGGAAAGGTGTTGACAAATTCCGATGAACGTGATATAATGAGGGTAGGAAGTGAACAAATGAACGACAAGAGGATTTCCAATGTTTATACCGGCATAAGAAATGAAATACCGCTTACTCCATCTGAAAAGGAATTTGTAACAAAATATTTAACCGCTTTAAATGTTGATATGGATAAGGTTGTCTTTACCGATATTTACAGAACAGCCTATAACGAGAAGTTTGATGCTTACATAATCGGTACTGATGTCAAGCCGCTTGAAAATGCAAAATACGGTGTAATAAACGCCAATCAGCGCATTAGTATTAAAGGCACGTTGGCTCACGAGGTTATTGGACACCGAGAAGCACACATCAAGGGTTGGACACAGTATGATGATGTTTTGGAAGAGGTTCAAGCAAGTATCAGAGCGGCACGGTTCGCCCCAAATCTCTCAAACCAAGAACGAATAACACTTCTTATGGACGCGCGTTCAAGGCTTGGGAGAGGCAGACGGTTAAAAGATGTAAGGGCTTCGTTGCATATTGACGAGAGGTGATTTTTATGGTAAAAGGTTCTGTATTTCGTTTCAAAACAGGATATTTGGCACTGTGTTCCTGCGGTGAATGGGATAAAATGGATAGAGGAGCTGTGGAAG
>DILZ01000123.1:3747-3944 GCA_002425305.1 Ruminococcaceae bacterium UBA5579 | reverse complement strand
GGTCTTGTTTTTCAGACGGTCACGATGTGGGGTTTGAAATAAAAAGTGATGTTTCATTAAATCCTTTTGACGAACCGCAGGAAGTAACATTTGAGTAGATAAAAGCCATTGAGGTACGAAAGAGGACGGTTTTGTATGGCTAATTCAAACACACAAACTGAATATGACATTTTAAACCAAGCGGCGATTGAATTGTT
>DILZ01000123.1:0-3598 GCA_002425305.1 Ruminococcaceae bacterium UBA5579 | reverse complement strand
AGAGCCTTTGAGCCAATGTTCCTATGGAATTTACCATAGGGGCGTTGGCTCTTTTTGAGTTTACGGCAATATTCACACCCAAACCTTTTCCCGCATAAAATGCAGCACGAAAGGAGCGATTATTTATGTGCGGAATTGCAGGAGAGATCAATTTCAAAAGGACGATAGATATTGGCGTTATGAACGCGATGAGCCGCGAGCTTACGCCGAGAGGCCCGGACGCTGACGGCATTATGGAAAGCGACTGCGCATGCCTTGTCCACAGACGGCTTATAGTCATAGACCCGGAAAACGGCAAGCAGCCGATGTCCGAGGGGGAATACACGCTTGTCTACAACGGCGAGCTATATAATACCGATGAAATTCGCGCGGTGTTATCCGAAAAAGGCGTGTGCTTTTTCGGACACTCCGATACAGAGGTGGTGCTTAAGGCGTTTATCGAGTTTGGAGAACGGTGCGTGGAAATGTTCAACGGAATATTCGCGTTTGCAGTGTGGAACAGAAAAACACGGACTCTGTTTATGGCGCGCGACAGGATCGGCGTAAAACCGCTGTTCTATGCGGAGACCGACGGCGGAATAGTGTTTGCTTCGGAGATCAAAGCACTGCTGCGCCACCCGAACGTAAAACCTGTTATTACAAGCGAGGGCGCGGCGCAGATAATGCTTGTGGGACCCGCAAGAACAGTCGGCGACGGCGTTTTCCGCGATATACGCGACCTTCCTGCGGCCTACTGCGGCATCTTCAACAAGAACGGCTTAACGCTCAAGCGCTATTGGGAGCTTAACGCCGCCGCTCATTCGGAGACCTTCGATGAAACGACCGCTCATCTTCGGGAGTTGATCTTTGATTCGGTGAAGAGGCAGCTCGTAAGCGACGTGGGGCTTTGTACTTTCCTTTCGGGCGGCCTGGACAGCTCAATTATTTCGGCGATTGCAGCGCACGAATTTGCGAAAAGGGGCGAAACACTCAACACCTACTCGATAGACTACCGTGATAACCGAAAGAACTTTAAAGCCTCCTCCTTCCAACCCGACGAGGACGCGCCGTATGTTGCCGAAATGGCGGAATTTCTCCACACAACTCACCACAACATAGTCCTCGATACTCCCGCGCTTACCGACGCGCTTACCGACGCGGTTTACGCGCGAGACCTTCCGGGAATGGCGGACGTGGACAGCTCGCTTTATCTGTTCTGCCGCGAGATAAAGAAGGACTTTTCCGTCGCGATAAGCGGCGAGTGCGCCGATGAGATCTTCGGCGGCTATCCGTGGTATCACCGTCCCGAGGTTCTGCACTACGACGGCTTCCCGTGGGCGACAAGCGTACCCGAACGCGGCGCTCTGATGAAAAAGCCGCTCTCCGGCGCGGAAGCGGAAGATTTCGTGCGCAAGTCGTACAACAAGTGCCTTTCCGAGGTGTCTTACCTTGACGGAGAAAGCGCCGATGACCGACGTATGCGCGAAATGTTCGTGCTGAACTTGCAGTATTTTATGGCTACGCTGCTTGACCGCAAGGACAGAATGTCAATGGCGCACGGATTGGAGGTGCGCGTTCCGTTCTGTGATTACAGGCTTGTGGAGTACGCGTACAATATCCCGACGGAGTTCAAGAATTACGACGGACGCGAAAAGGGACTGGTTCGTCACGCAATGGAAGGCGTACTTCCCGAACACGTCCTTTGGCGCAAGAAATCGCCGTACCCTAAGACCCACAACCCGAACTATATGGAGCTGCTGAGCAGAAGGCTGCGGGAACTTATGGCGGGAGATGACTGCCGCGTAACGGAGATCGTCAACGCCGATGCTCTGCGGGAAATGCTTGATACAAACGGCGATTCGTTCACTAAGAATTGGTATGGGCAGCTTATGACCGCGCCGCAGATATTCGCGTATTTTTTGCAGATCGACGCGTGGCTGAAAAAGTATGATGTTATCGTTGAGGAGTAATTATCCGTAAATTTGATTGACAACCATCACCTTTTATGGTACAATTGTATCATAAGAGGTGATTTTTATGCCATTTGTTGTTTCAAACGCTCAGATGAGGGCTGCCGAGGCGGAATGCAACGCACATTTTCTCTCCTTTTCCGAAATGATGAGAAACGCGGGAAACGCCGTTGCCGAACGCATCATCGCGGAATGTAAGCCCTGCCCCGCCGCTATTCTTTGCGGTTCGGGGAACAACGGCGGCGACGGCTTCGTTATTGCGGCGCGGCTGCTCGAAAAAGGATACAAGGTACGCGTGATACTTGTGAACGGCGAGCCAAAAACCGATTGCGCTCAAGAGTTTTTTGAAAAGCTCCCTCAAAACATCGTTTATCCTTTTGTCGGCGAACGGGATTGCGCCTCGTTCGTAAAGAACGCGCGGCTGGTCGTGGACTGCGTTTTCGGGACGGGCTTTCACGGTGCTTTGCCCGAACACGCCGCAGAGCTGTTCAATATATCAAACGACCTCCCCGTGCGCGTTGCGGTCGACGTTCCGAGCGGCTTGAACTCCGACACGGGCGAGTTCGACCCGGGCTGCTTCAAACCCACGCGGACGTTCGTTCTCGCTGCAATGAAAAAGGGAATGTTAGTTCCCTCCGCTATGGAGCTTCTCGGAGATTTCGAGCTGTTGGATATCGGCATAAACGACAGCTGCTTCAAGGAGTATGAGGCGGAGTTAAGCGATAAACGTTTACGCGGAGTTCTCCCGAACCGCTCCAGAACCTCCCATAAGGGGAGCTTCGGCAGACTGCTCAACATCGCGGGAAGCCTCACCTGTTCGGGAGCGGCGNNGGCGGTGATGAGCACGCGCGCGGCTTTGCGTAGCGGAGTCGGGCTATGCACTCTCGCTGCGCCGATCTCCACGGTAAAGGCATTGTCGGGGGCGCTTGTGGAAAACACGTTTCTTCCGCTCCACGAAACGGAGGACGTGTTTGTAAGCGAACACGCCTGCGAAGCGATCACCGATATTCTTCCGAAAATGACCGCCGCNNCGCAGCAGTAGGCTGCGGCTTGGGAAACAGCGAAAACACACGAAAAATCACGGAATTTGTCATAAGAAACGCTGATTGTCCGATAATTATTGACGCGGACGGAATAAATTCCATTGCCGATAATATAAATGTATTGAAGGAACGGACAGGCGATACCGTGATAACTCCGCACCCGCTTGAATTTTCGCGGATAAGCGGACTGTCAACAGCGGAAATACAAGCCGACAGGATAGGAGCGGCAAAACGATTTGCCCGCGAATACGGCGTTACCGTACTGCTTAAAGGAGCTTATTCCGTGATAAGCGACCCCTTTGGAAATTCCTCCAATAAAGTATTAAGTAACGCGGCGCTCGCAGCCGTTTTCCTTAATTTAAGTGACAAAACAATTCCTCCAATAAAGTATTAAAGGAACCGCATACAGGCTAGGCGTAAACGCGCGGCAAGGTTTCAATAATATCACTTGCGAGTATTGCCGCAGGGAACATATCTTTTACCAGCAGATCGGCAGCGTATCCGTGACAATACGCCCCCGAACACGCCGCGATATACGGAGCAACTCCCTGCGCGAGCATTGCCGCGATCATTCCGGTGAGAACGTCGCCGCTGCCGCCCTTGGCG
>DILZ01000093.1:53545-53830 GCA_002425305.1 Ruminococcaceae bacterium UBA5579 | reverse complement strand
AGCTTTGGAATATAAAGCCTATCGAGTGATTGCGGTAGGTGTCCCAATCGCGGTCCTTGTACTCCTTTGTGGAGCGCCCGTCGATGATAAGGTCGCCGGACGTATAGCGATCAAGACCGCCTATGATGTTGAGCAGCGTCGTCTTGCCGCAGCCGGAGTGTCCCAGAACCGCCACAAGCTCGCTGTCGCGGAAGGCTATGGAAACCCCGCGCAGAGCGTGAATGGTATCCGCGCCCGTTTTATAGTCCTTTGTGATGTTTTTTATTTCAAGCATTCAGTTACCCC
>DILZ01000093.1:53204-53460 GCA_002425305.1 Ruminococcaceae bacterium UBA5579 | reverse complement strand
TAATATTGAAGATACGCTCCAACACACTGTTTACCCGCTGATTGCCCGCTTTCGTAACAATTATCCGCACGGAGCGGCGGTCGTTTTTATCGATGTCGCGTTCGATAAGCCCTTTTTCCTCAAGGTTTTTCAGCGTTCTCGAAACCGACGGCGCAGAAACTTTCAGAAGTTCCGCTGCCTGAGCTGCGGTGAGGTGCTCTCCGCATTCCGCGAACCTGTCGAGCGCGAAATACAAAAGCGTGATCTCGGAATGCGA
>DILZ01000093.1:40946-53196 GCA_002425305.1 Ruminococcaceae bacterium UBA5579 | reverse complement strand
GACTTGATGTTCATCAGCTTTATCAGGCTGTTGATAAAGACGCCGCGCTGTTCGTTCGATACCGGATTTTGTGTCATCGGCCCGTGTTTATTAAGAAAATCAAGCAGATATCTCATATCTTTTATGCTTCGCCCCCATTTCTTAACCCGCGTTATTATTTTACACCTGTTAAGTAAATTTGTCAATAGTGAATATGCACAAAATTAAACGCCCGAAAGCGAAGCCTTCGGGCGTTTTGTGAAAACTACTGCTTTCCCGCGAGGAAATACTCGTCGTCGCGGTCGAAATAGGGGCAGGAATCATTGGTTCCTTTAAGGAAGCGGTACATCTCGTCCTCGTCGAGGTTCACAAGGCAGGAATAGCACTCGTATTCATCGTCGTAGACGTAATTTACACACTCATCGCAGATCGACATATCAGACGCCCTCCTTTTGAAGCTTTCCCGCCGCGATCATCGGCTTTATCACCTTACGATACATTCTCCGCATAAGTGTCGCCGCGAGTATAACTCCCAGCAGATCGCATATCGGAAGCGCGAACCACAACACCCGCACTCCGCCGAGCCTGCCCAACAGCCACGCCAGCGNNTTGCACGAGCAGTCTTACGATAAACACGAACAAGCTCCACACGCCGTTGCCGAGAGCCTGAAACGACGACGTCATCACAACGGACGCTCCGGCAAAAACGAACGACAGCGAGAGCGTTCTCAGCGCGGGAACGCCCACGCGCAGCATATCATCGTAGGGCTTGAAGAAGCCGAGGAAGAAGCCCGGAAGGAACTGAAACAGCGTAAGTCCGACAAGCATAACGCTCACCGCGTAAGTAACTCCCAGCCTTATCGTTTTGACGATGCGTTCGCCCTTGCCCGCTCCGTAATTGTACGCGATTATCGGCACGATACCGTTGTTCATTCCGAAAACGGGCATTACCACAAAGCTCTGCAGCTTGAAATACACGCCGAAAACGGTCGCCGCGACCTCCTCGTAGCCCTTAAGGATAACGTTCATCAGATATGTCATAACGGACACCAACGCGCTCATCAGAATGGATGGTATTCCCACGGAATAGATCTTCCCCACCGTGTGACCGTTGAATTTGAAGTTCCCGAAGTCCAGCTTAAGCTCATTGTTTTTGGCGAAGTGGAGTATCGCGCCTATCGTACACGCGATACACTGCCCGATAACGGTGGCTATCGCCGCGCCCTTTACTCCCATATCGAACACAAAAATAAACAGCGGATCAAGTCCGATATTGATTATCGCTCCAACGCCCTGCATTATCATCGCGTAAACGGTTTTGCCCGTTGCCTGTAAAAACCGCTCAAAGCAGATCTGAAAAAACATTCCGAACGCGAACACGCATATAACGGTAAGATACTCCTTTCCGTAACGGATAACGGCCTCGGAGTTGGTCTGCGCACTGTAAAACACGCCCGTCAGCGTAAGCCCTACAACAAGAAACACAAGATAATTCACAAGCGTGAGTATCATTCCGTGAATGGCTGCCTGTCCCGCCTCCTTGGGCTTTTTTTCGCCGAGCAGCCTTGATACCATAGCGTTCATTCCAACGCCCAATCCGGTCTGAAACGCTATCATCAGGCTCTGCATTGGAAACGCCATATTTACGGCGGTCAGCGCGTCCTGATTTATCCGCGCCACGAAAACGCTGTCTATCAGATTATACATCGCCTGCACGAACATCGATATGACCATCGGCAGCGACATACTTATCAATAATTTCCGCACGGGCATTACGCCCATCTTATTCTCTTTAACGTCCATATTTAAAAGCAAAATCCGCACCGTTCGGCTTCGCTCCGCTTCGCCTCACTAGCCGAGCGATATTAGCTCCGCTCCACTTCGTTCCGCTCCGCTAACATCGCTCGCTTGCGGATTTTGCACGGGTCTCCCTTCCCTTGATTTTAGTTATAGTGCGCCTATACTGCGCTACGATTTCAAACGGCAGGAATTGTGCGGAACAGCTTTATTTTTTTAACAAAGATGTGTAATAGTCGTCCCACATTTGCAAAACGTGCTTTTTCTCATAAAATTCGTTGCCGCGCTTTGAATTCGCCACGCCCTGCTCGTAGTACTCCTTGTCGCTGCGGAGCTTTTCCAGCTCGCGCACGAAGCCGTCCACGTCCTTTTCCCGATAGTAAAAATCAAACAAAATATTATTGTATATCGGGATATCGCGCAGAAGTATCGGAACATTCACGCACATCGCCTCAAGTATCGTCATCGGAAACAGCTCGTCATACGAAAGCAGAGCCATTACATCGGCGGCGTTGTATATCTTGTTCATATTCTCGCGGTCTACTATTCCGAGGAACTTCACGTTCGGCGGCGGGTTTTTAACGACCTTCGCAAGCTCGCTGTAACCGTCCGTTATTCTTCCGAAGCTGAATCCGCCCGCCCATACAAACTGCACGTCGGGCATACGTCTCGCGCACTCGAGAAAATCAAACGCGCCCTTTCTCACTTGAAGTTGCCCCACGCACAAAACCACGAACTTGTCCTCGGGTATGTGGAAATGACGGCGGACGTTTCGTTTCTTTTCGGGAGTGAGCGGGTGGAACTGATCGGTATCGACGAAGTTCGGGATATATGTGACCCTCTCGCGCGGGATATCGTACTTTTCCAACACGTCGATAAAATACGGATTTACCACCACGATGTGATCCATAGAGCGGTAAAACTTCAGCATATACTTATAAAATATCTTTTTCGCGGGCTTCGGAAGATTAAGGCTCTCCTCCACCGTTTCGGGTACGAAATGCACATAGCACACGCTTGTGCCGTTTTTGCAGCGGCGCTTCTTCATCAAAAGATAATTGGGGTTTATCGTGTGGTAGTGCGTGATGTCCGCCGCCATTCGCGCGTTCTCGAACACCTCGAACTTATCCGCAAGTCCCTCGCGCACCAGCTTTACCTGTTCCATATACGCCGAGCCTACGCCTTGACCCTTTACGCTTGTCGCCGCCGATACCATATTTATTGTATGTTTTTTCATATCGTTTCTCCGTTTTATATATTTTATTTGCTCATATTATAACATTTTCGGCGTGAAAAGTCAAGTAGAGGTAAGGGGTTAGAGGTTAGAAGTAAGAGCTTGGAAACGGGAGCTTACAAAACGGCTTTTTGTTTTTTCTTGTTAATTTAAAAAATATTTCAAAAACCTATTGACTTTTTGTCAGTACAGTTGTATAATAATGTTGGTACAAAAAGTGAGGTGATAATGTTTGTCTCCCAAAACAGGCAGACCGAAAAGCGAAAACCCTAAAGACACTCGTATACAGATACGCATAGACAAAGACACTTTAACAAAGTTGGACGAATGTGCTGAAATGCAGAAGACCACAAGAAGCGAGGTCGTTCGGCAGGGTATAAATGAGGTTCACAAGAAATTAAAAAAATAGCGGTATCCGCACCGTAGGAAGTGCCACGAATACCGCTATCATCACTGACAGATTGCTCCGCCAAATATATTGTACCATAGGCGGACTTTCTTGTCAAGTATTTTTTGAAAGGAAGTTTTATTATGGACATTTTACACGAGATATTCTGGGCGTACCGCGAGGGCAAGCTCTCCGTAAAGCCGCCCAAGGCGACCGAGTACGAGGACACGGGTATCGATTATATCGTCGAAAAATACAAAATGACGGTAAAGCAAGCCAACGAGTTTCAAAACATCATCTATACCATCTACTCGCAGATAGAAGAAGCGAACTTCTGCGCGGGCTTTAAAGCCGCGCTGTCGCTTATCGCGGGCTAGCCGCCGCTCTCCTGCTCACTTGACATCTTGCAAATATTATATTATAATATTTACAGAAATTTATTTTGAGGAGATCTTCAATGAACATCAAGCAAGCAAAGGACGACATAAAAAACGCCGTCGCGGCATATCTTACAAAAGATAAATTCGGGAACTTCGTTATCCCGATAGAGCGTCAGCGCCCCGTGTTCCTTATGGGAGCGCCCGGCATAGGCAAGACCGCCATTATGGAGCAGATAGCCGAGGAACTGAAGATAGGTCTGGTGAGCTATTCTATGACGCACCACACGCGCCAATCGGCGCTGGGTCTGCCGTTTATCGTGAAGAAGAGCTACGGCGGTGAGGAATACAGCGTATCCGAATACACGATGAGCGAGATAATCGCCAGCGTTTACGATATGATTGAGATAACGGGTCTGTCCGAGGGGATATTGTTCCTTGACGAGATAAACTGCGTTTCGGAAACGCTCGCGCCCGCTATGCTGCAATTCCTGCAATACAAGACGTTCGGGCGGCACAAGGTCCCGGACGGCTGGATAGTCGTGACCGCCGGAAATCCCCCCGAATACAACAGCTCCGTGCGGGAGTTTGATATTGTGACGTGGGACAGGCTTAAACGCATAAACGTTGAGGCTGATTATGATGTTTGGAAGGAATACGCGCTTTCAAGAGGCATACACCCCGCGATAGTCACCTACCTTGATATCAAAAAGGACGATTTCTATAAAATAGAAACCACCGTCGACGGAAAGAGCTTTGTCACCGCTCGCGGCTGGAGCGATCTTTCCGATATGGTGAAGCTTTACGAGCAAAAGGAGATACCCGTAAACGAGGGGCTTATCTCTCAATATTTGCAGAACAGCGCCATAGCAAAAAGCTTTGCGGCGTATTACGATCTGTTCAAAAAATACCGCTCCGACTATCAGGTGGACAAAATTCTTGAAGGCAAGGCGGACGCGGAGATAATCGAGCGCGCAAAGGCGGCGCGGTTCGACGAGCGGCTTTCTCTGCTAGGGCTTATTGTGGACGGTCTGATTCAGAGCGTTCGCGAAACGAGGCTCGCGGAGGACGGGCTTTCGGAGCTTATGAAATGTCTGAAAACAGTGAAATTCGACTTCACCGTCGATAAGAGCTTTGATGATTCTATAGCGCGTCAGATCACCGAAAAGCACAAGGCTCTCAAGCTCGGAAAAAAAGCGTCGAACCTCTCACGCGACACGGAATACGTCCTCAACTCAACGATCGCGGCTTTGGACGAGGAGCGAAGTCTGCTTGCGGAAAAATCTCCGGAGGACGCGGGAGCGGCTTTTAAAGTCGTCAAGGCGGATTTCGACAAGCGCAAAAAGGGACTTGCAAAGTACGCCACCGAAGCAAGCGGCGCGCTGTCGAACGCCTTTAAGTTCTGCGAGGCGGCGTTCGAAAAGGGCGGTCAGGAGCTTTTGATACTTGTGACAGAGCTTACCGCAAACAGCTATGCGGCTTGGTTCATCGGACAATACGGCTGCAAGGAATATTACGACAACAACAAGGATATGTTGTTCTTTGAACGCCAAAAGGAAATAAAGGCGGAGATCGAAACGCTTGATCTTGATGAGTAAAATCTCCCGAAAACGGGATATTGATTAACGAAAGGAAGTATTGTTATGCGTAAGAATTTAGGAGCAAAACCGCTGCTTATGCCGCAGCCCGTTCTTATCATCGCGACCTATGACGAGAACGGAAAACCGAACGCGATGAACGCTGCTTGGGGCGGTCAGTGCGGAGCGAACGAGATCATGATTGAGCTTGGCTCACATCTGACTACCGACAATATCGCAAAAACAAAGGCGTTTACCGTGTCCATCGCAAATTCCGAGAAGATAGTTGCGTGCGACTATGTTGGTGTGGTTTCGGGAAAGGATGCTGCCGATAAAATGGAGAAGGCGGGCTTCACCGTAACAAAAAGCGAGTTCGTGAACGCGCCCGTTATCAACGAGCTGCCGATGTGTCTTGAATGTGAACTTAAAGAAGTACTTCCCGGCGGGAAGTATATCGGAGAGATCAAGAACGTATCGCTTGATGAATCCGTGTTCACGGACGGCGCGCCCGACCTTGCAAAGATCGATCCCGTTGTTGTGGACCCTATCGGTCACGGATATTACAAGCTCGGCGAAAAGGTCGCCGACGCGTTCAAAGCGGGCTTTGCACTTAAGTGAGAAAAACATCACAAAACCCCGAGCAGACTGCTCGGGGTTTTGTTTATTTTTCCTTTTTCGCGGATATGAGCCTTGCTCTGCCCACTATCCACATCGCAACGGTGACGCAAAGGAAGATCAGCACAAACGTATTGATCTCCTCCTCCCACCTGAGTATCAGCACGGCAAGATCACCGATAATCGCCGTAAAAAACGGTATTGAGGAGAAGCTGCTCTCGCCGTTTCCATTGTAAAAACGCGAAAGCAATATCGTAAACATCGCGACCATTCCTGCGGAAACCACGCACTCTATCGGAACGAATATATTAGCCAGCTTGATGTTGGTATGATATACCACCGGGATAGCCATCGAATACGCCACGATGTAGCCGAAGGATATCCACTTCGCCGCAGCGCCGCCCGATCTCTTCACGTTTTCGGCAGTGTGAATCGCCATAGAGATAAGTATCATTCCATACGAAATAAACTGCACGGGCAATATCGAGCCTTGAGTGTGAACCATTCCTCCAAGCAGCAATATTCCCGCCGCCACGGCAAGCTCCGAGAAAATATCGCCGTGCTTATCGCGTTTTTTCACTACGTCCATACAGCGTATCACCGCGAAAACATACGAGCCGAATATCGCGAAGACAGTAAGCATTATCATATAATATTCAAGCTGATCGGCGGTCTTAAATCCTCCCATACAGAACTTGACAAGGCTTATCACGCGTTCAACGGTGAGGATCGCAAAATACAGCGCCAGGAAGATGAATTTCCATTTTGTATACGCGATGTTTTTTGTTTGTTTTTCTGTCAAATCAATCGCCTCCATTCGATCATACAGCTATATATTCCCCGCTTGTCATAACGGGGGCGCAGGCAAGAGTAAAGTCGCGTTCCTCGTTCAGCCCGCGATGTTCGAGAAGCCGCTTTGTACAGTTTTTCGCGGTTACGGGCGTATTATTGTTTTCCGAAAGATGCCCGAGTATCAAATGACGCGTTCCGCTTTTTACGAGCGTTTCACAAAACGCCGCGCAGTCCTCGTTGGACAGGTGCCCTTGACTGCTCATTATTCTTCGCTTAAGTTCTGCGGGGTAGCTTGGATTTTTCCGCAGCATAGTTTCATCGTAGTTGCTTTCGACAAGTACGGTCGAGCAGCCCCGGAGCGCCGTTTTCGCTTCGTCGGTTACCTCGCCCGTATCGGTGCATACTCCGAACGTATCGTTCCGGAACGATATCCTGTAACCCACGCTGTCGGCGGAATCGTGAGAGGTCTTGAAGCAGCTCACCTCAAAGGCGGCGCTTTTGTAACCCTCGCGGGGGTCGAACAGCTCCGCGTCCTGCGGTATCCTGCTTTCTCTTTTCAGCAGCTCTGCGGAAAGCGTCGGCGCGAATATCGGGATCTTTGTATGCTTTATTATCTGCTCCAGAGCCTTGACATGGTCGGAATGCTCGTGGGTGATAAATATCGCCTCGATATTCTCGAGCTTGGTGTCAATGAGATCCAGCGCGTTTTTCAGCGCGCGGAACGAACAGCCCGCGTCCACCAAAATACCGTGTCCGCGCGTTCCGATAAACGTCGCGTTCCCGGAGCTTGAGGAGCAGATAGGATAAATTCTCGACATTTTCCCTCCTTTTTAAAGAAACGTGTGATAGCTGTCAACCGTCAACAATCTCCCCCATAAAATACGGGGGAGCAATTGGTTTTAAATTATTTTCATTAAGTCATACGACCTTTTTCACAGCACTGTCGCTTACGGGATCCGGCTCGTCGACCTTGACGATATTCGCGCCCAACTCGCGCAGCTTAATTTCCATATTCTCGTAACCGCGCTCTACGTGGAAGATATCATATATCTCCGAAACGCCCTCCGCTCCCAATGCAGCGATTATCATCGCCGCGCCGGCTCTGAGGTCAGTCGATCTTACGGGAGCGCCCTTCAAGCGCTCGACGCCTTCAATTACCGCAACTCTCCCCTCAACGGAGATGTTAGCGCCCATACGGCGAAGCTCGTCCACATAACGGAAACGGTTGTCAAAAATGCTCTCCGTTACCATAGACGCGCCCTTTGCGCAGGTAAGCACGGCGCTCATCTGAGGCTGCATATCCGTCGGAAAACCGGGGTGCGGATGAGTTTTTATCGAAGTGCCGACATAATTCTCGCCGCCAATTACTCTGATAGAATCATCAAACTGCTCTACCTGAACGCCTATTTTCAAGAACTTGTTCGTTATAGGCTCGAGGTGCTTAGGGATAACATTCTTTATCAGAACGTTTCCGCGTGTTGCCGCAGCAGCAGCCATAAACGTGCCCGCCTCTATCTGGTCGGGGATCACGCTGTATGTCGTGCCGTGAAGCTCCTTTACGCCGCGTATCTTGATAACGTCCGTACCCGCGCCTATGATATCCGCGCCCATTGAATTCAAGCAATTGGCGAGGTCGACAACGTGCGGCTCTTTCGCCGCGTTTTCGATTATCGTAAGACCCTCCGCCTTTGCCGCCGCCATTATGCCGTTTATCGTAGCTCCCACGGAGTTTTTATCAAAGAATATCTGATTGCCGACCAGCTTATTCGCACGAAGGTTTATCATACCTCCGTCTATCTCGCTTTCAGCCCCGAGAGCCGCAAAGCACTTGAGATGCTGATCTATCGGGCGGTCGCCGAGGTTGCAGCCGCCGGGCATTGAAACCCGCGCAGAATGAAATCTTCCCAAAAGAGTGCCCAAAAAGTAGGTGGTCGCCCGCATCAGCTTCGCCTTTTCATACGGAATGGGCATATTACGCAGCGGCCGAGCGTCAATCTCGACGGTGGTTTTGTTCAGCATACGAATATTCGCGCCCATTTCCTGCATAATCTGCAGTGTGATGGTCACGTCGCTGATATTGGGTATATTCTCTATAATGCACGGTTCATCGGCAAGTATAGTTGCGGGTAAAATTGCCACAACAGCGTTTTTAGCGCCGCTTATTGTAACCTCCCCCGAAAGCTTCTCGCCGCCTTTGACAATATATTTTTCCAAAATAGCACTTCCCCCTGCTCCTCAAACGAGAGCATTGTTTATTTCTATGTCGCAATATGTATTAAAACTTATATGTATCAAAAAACAATATGTTGTTTGTAAATTGTTCATATCTTGTGCAAGCACACTCGCACTTCTACATTATACCATACTTTTTTTGCTTTTTAAAGTGTTTATACCTTAAAATAAGTATTCTTTGACTTTTTTTGTAACTTTGCACCAAAACAAGGATATTATAGGGGGCTTTTGCGTGATTTTGCACAAAAATCCTGTTGTCGAGAATAAGGCTTTTGTGACGATTTATGCGGTGCACTCCAACGCGGAGCGATTTGATGCGGCAAAACGAGTTTGCTTCTGCACGAAATTTGTTTTCATAAATATTATTTCAACGATCGATGAAATTAACCTTGACAAATCGTGAAAAATGTGTTTTAATAATAATGTATGGAGAGTAAAATTATACCGCAAAAGGAGAAAACATAATGGCTAAATTAAACGAAAACTTTTCAAGGCTCAAAAAAAATTATCTGTTTATTGAGATCGCAAAGCGAATAAAAGCGTATTCCGAAGCGCACCCCGAAGAGGCAAAAAAGCTCATCAGAATGGGGATAGGCGACGTCACCCGCCCGCTTGCGCCGGTTGTTGTCGAGGCAATGCAAAAGGCGTGCGCGGAAATGGGCGTCCGCGAAACATTCCGCGGCTATGAGGATTCAGGCGCGGGCTACGACTTCCTGAAGGACGCGGTATCGAATTACTACAAGAGCTTCGGCGCGGACGTTGCTCCCGATGAGATACGCATTTCGGACGGCGCGAAAAGCGACTGCGGCAATATCATCGACATCTTCGGCAGCGGAAATATCGTGCTTGTCACCGACCCCGCATATCCCGTATACGTTGATTCCAACATAATGAACGGCAACGATGTCATATACGCCGACTCCACCGAAGAAAACGGCTTTGCGGCAATGCCCGACAAAAGCGTTAAGGCCGATCTGATATACTTATGCTCGCCGAACAACCCTACGGGTTCCGTATATAACAAGGCGCAGCTTAAGGAATGGGTGGACTACGCGCTCGAGAACAACGCCGTTATTATTTACGACGCGGCATATGAAGCGTTCATCACGGAGGACGAAATTCCGCGTTCGATATTCTGCATAGAGGGCGCGAAAAAGTGCGCTATCGAGATATGTTCGCTTTCCAAAACGGCGGGCTTTACCGGAACGCGCTGCGGCTACACCGTTATCCCGAACGAGCTTATCCAAAAGGACAGCGCGGGCAACGACGTTAAGCTTGCGGATATCTGGGCGCGCCGTCAAGGCAGCAAATTCAACGGAGTTTCCTACCCCGTTCAGCGCGGCGCGGAGGCTGTCTTCTCGCCCGAGGGTCAGAAGCAGTGCAAGGAAAATATCGCGTACTACCAGGAGAACGCGCGCGTTATCGCGTCTACCTGCGACGAGCTTGGTATCAAGTACACCGGCGGCGTGAACTCCCCTTACATCTGGCTGAAATGTCCGAACGGATTGGACAGCTGGGCGTTCTTTGACAAGCTGCTCACCGAAATACAGGTTGTCGGAACACCAGGAGCAGGCTTCGGAAAGAACGGCGACGGCTGGTTCAGACTGACGGCGTTCGGCACTCACGAGGCGACAAGGGAGGCTATGGAACGCCTTAAAGGTCTGCTGAAATGAAACGGTTTCGTATTCGCTTTTTCGGCAGAGTTCAAGGCGTCGGGTTTCGCTGGACCGCATATCATATCGCGCAGGGACTTGACCTCACGGGCTGGGTCGAAAACGAGTTTGACGGCACGGTGCTGTGCGAGGTCCAGGGGGAAAGTGCCGCCGTCGACGGATTTCTCGGCAAGCTGAACGGTTCGCGTTATATTCGCATTGACGATATGGATATCAAGGAGCTTGCGCTTGACGAAAGCGAACGCTGCTTTGATATCCGAGGATAAAATTACCTCCGCGAAGGGATGTCTCTTCGCGGAGATTTTGTATATTTTTTCGCGGTGCGGGTATACTTTTCCCGAGGTGATATTATGTCGAAAAATGAAAACGACCGCGTACCGTTCGAGCTTGAAAAGCCTATTCGCGCGGGTATCTATCCCGTTATCGATACCGATCTCGCGCGGGATAATCTTGAAAACGACATTCCCGCCGCAGACTTGCAGGACTTATAAAAATGCCGCCCCATTGTTTTTCGGGGCGGTTTTTGAAAATTGATATTCAGAACTCCAACGCTTCTCCGCCGGCGAAGTAAAGGATACGGTCGCCTAAAATCTCGTCCATAATGTCAAACCCCTTGAAGCCTGTGCAGTGGCACGCGTAGACCTTTTCCGCGCCCGAAGATTTAAGTGCGCGGGCAGTCGAGGTAACGAAATCGGTCGGGACGTTCAGCGCCTTGGGGTTAGCTGCGGAGAAATGGAAACCGCCGATAACGGCAAGTATCGGTATGCCGTGCCAACGCTCGCGAACTGTTTCCAGCATATTCGCGGCACCGCAGTGAAAGCAGCCGCCGACAAGTATCAAGCCGTCCGCTTTGCGCTTTTTCGGGAAGATCACGGCAAAGCTCTCGTCGGAAAAATCAAACGGTACCTGCTTTTTGTCGTCCTCGCCGAGCGTAAAATATGTGCGGTCGGGATTGATGAGCTTCTCTTCAAAATCCTCGCAGCTCGCAAGGTAAAAACCCTCGCAGACCTCCGAAAAGCTGTTGTACAGGATAAGGTTATCCGCATACTTCTTAAAGAACGACCTGCCCTGCCCCACCGCCGCCTTGAACAGTCCGTTTTTCTTAAAGACCTCGGTCTTGCCGTCTGCGCGAAGATATATATCCGCGCCCGGATTCAGCCGCATAACGGCGTCGATACCGCCCGTGTGCGCGAGATGATTGTGCGTAAGAACAACGGCGTCCAGATCGTTAATCGGCAGCCGCATACGCCGCGCGTTGTCAACGGCTTTTCCCGTAAGACCCGTGTCTATAAGATAGCTTCTGCCGTTATACTCAACAAATAGCGAGAAACCGTCCTCGGCAAAAAGGTTTTCGTCCGTTGCGGTGTTTTCTATCAAGCATACGATTTTCATTGCGTAACTCTCCCTAAGGTGTTTTTATTTATATCTTCCCGCTTGCTTCAAAAGAGCGTTTTCAACCGTCAAGCGACGTAACTTTGCCCATAAACACTATCTGCTCGGCAGCTTCATCGTATATAAGGAACGCGAACGGACGGTTCAGGAATACTTCTTTGATCTGGCGCTCTTCAACAATGGCAGCCGCATTG
>DILZ01000093.1:39816-40867 GCA_002425305.1 Ruminococcaceae bacterium UBA5579 | reverse complement strand
CGCTGCCCTGCATAGGCGTGAAGTCCGCAGTGGCGGGATTGAAGATCTCGGAAAGTCCGGCCGCTTTAAGAGCGTCGGTCAACGGAAAGCTGCTGTCAAAATTCAGCTTGGGCATTCTTGCCCAAACGTCGTACTCATAAGTGCGGCTTTTCAGCAGCGAGCTTATATCAAGGCTTTCGAGCGTGAAGTCGCCCTCCTTTTTCGGAAGGATACCGATAAACTTCATACCGTTTTTGTATCCGCACGCGAAAGCCGTGGCGTTGGAATTTTCAAAGTAGCATCTGCTGCCGTTCCTCATCAGATCGATATCGACGGTTGAACCGTTCACGTTCGTGAATTTTTCCTTTTCGTCCGGCACCGTCCATTCGTCTGCCCACGCGCTTTCAAAATAAACCGTGTTCACGAGGACTGCAGCAGTGTCGGCGCTGAGCTGGTCGGGTCTGACTATAGTCGGTATCATCTCGTGCGTTTTGTCGTTTACCCATTTGTTTATTGTTTCGGCTGCCTTCTCCGTTTTTGCGAAATCAAGGTTTTCTATCTCCGCGCCGAAATTTTTGCCCAGATTCTTTTTGTAATCCGCGTTGAACGGCATATTTTTGTTCGCCCAGAACGAATTCGCCAGCTCGAAAACGTTCTTGTATTTGTTATAATCGTTATCTTCCTCGTGGTTGAAGTCCTTGGCGTGCTCCAGATATTCCGCGGCGAACGCGGCGAAATCGTTGTTGCCGAGATACGCGTCCAAAGCGGTTTTGGAGCTTCCCGCCGCGCCCGACTCCAACATTCCCAGACACATATTCAGCGACAGCGGACTGAACATCGCCTGGTCGTTGTCCTCGTACATCGTATCGAAAACGCGGACGGAATTCAACACGTTGTCGCCCGTTATTTCGATAGGTGCGAATGTCTTGTGCTCTATTGTTCCCCCGCTTTGCACGGGCTGCGAGGTTTGTGAGGTTTGAGTGCCCGAGCCTTGCGAGCACGCCGTAAGACTTAATACCGCGATCGCTGCCAACAATGATGCTAAGATTTTTTTCATAATGCTTCTCCTTTT
>DILZ01000093.1:38373-39794 GCA_002425305.1 Ruminococcaceae bacterium UBA5579 | reverse complement strand
CGCCTCCGGCGGGGAAAACCGCCATTAAATCAGCGTTTTTTATAATGGCATACTTATGCTTTATCCGCTTGAGGCACGGAGAGAACAAATAATCGAACGTTAAATATCGGTGACTTTTCCCATAAACACTATTCTGTCCGCTTCGCTGTCGTAGATCAGAAACGCGAACGCGCGATCCAAATAGACATATTTTTTCTCGCGCTCCTCGGGCTGAGCTGCCCCCGTGGGAGCTATCGCTGCCGTTGCCGCTGCGGCTTTTGTACCCTTATCGTCAAGCTCCAGCTTGGTTTTCTGTATCACTTCCGACACATAAAACTTTTCATCGGCGCTGCCCTGCATAGGCGTGAAATCCGCCTTGACTTCATCAAAAATATCCGAAAGTCCCGCCGGCGGGACTTTNNGGGTCAGCGGGAAGCTGCTCTCAAAATTCAGCTTGGGCATACGCGCGAAAACGTCGTAATCGCGCGTTTCGGTTTTGAGCAGCGAAGGGATATCAAGACTTTCGAGCGTGAACTCGCCCTCCTTTTTCGGGAGTATCCCGATAAACTGCATACCGTTTTTGTAGCTCTTTGAGAACGCGGTCGCGTTGTCGTTCTCAAAATAGCTGCCGCCGCCGCTGTGCATAAGCTCGATATCAACGGTCGAGCCGTCCGAGTTCGTGAACGTCTCCTTTTCATTGGGAACATACCAATCACTGCTCCACGCGCTCTCAAAGTAGACCGTATTCACCAAAACGGCGGCGGTGTCTTCCGAAACATTTTCGGGAGAGAGCAGACGCGGTATCATCTTATGAGTTTTTCCGCTTACCCACTCGTTGATCTTCCCGACCGCTTTTTCGGGCTTGGAGAAATCGAGGTTGTCAAGCTCCGCGCCGAAGCTGTCCGAAACCCGGTTCACATAATCCTTGTTAAACTCCAGATTTTTGTTCGCCCAGAACGAGTTCGCCAGCTCGAAAACGTTCTTGTATTTACTGTGAGCGTCGTTTCGTTCATAGTTAAGGTCCTTTGCGTGCTCGAGATACTCGGCGGCGCTTTTCGCATAGTCGCTGTCCGCGAGATAGTTATCGAGAGCGGTTTTGGAGCTTCCCGCCGCTCCCATCTCAAGCATTCCCAGACACATATTCAGCGAAAGCGGGCTGAACATCGCCTGTGTTTTTCCCTCGCACATCGCGTCGAAAATTCTCACCGAATTGAGCACGTTGTCGCTCGTTATTTCAACGGGAGAAAAGGTCTTGTGCTCCAAAGTTATCACGCTTTCATCGGGCTGAGCGGCTTGCCGAGAACACGCCGTCATTCCCAAAACCGATATGGTTGCCAAAATGCCTGCTAAGATTTTTTTCATAATGCTTCTCCTTTTTTAAATTTAAATTTCAAAGTTCCGTCACCGATGCTCCGCTTCGCTCCGCACCGCTGGCGGAACCG
>DILZ01000093.1:20123-38345 GCA_002425305.1 Ruminococcaceae bacterium UBA5579 | reverse complement strand
TGTCGTCGCCATTGCGTTGTTCTTGTCGGGGTGCGCCGTAAAGAGGTTTTGCATTTACTTCTTTCCGTGCTTTTTGATGTACTTTTTTATCGCGGCAAAGCTCTCCGCGCTAAGATCGTGTTCTATTCTGCATGCGTCGGCGGCGGCGATATCTTCGGGAACGCCGAGCGAGGTCAGCCAATCGGTAAAAAGCAGATGGCGCTCGTATACGCGCTCGGCGATCTCGCGGCCGCTTTCCGTAAGAGTAATGTAGCCGTTCTTATCGACGTTTATGCAGCCCTCCTCGCGAAGGTTCTTCATAGCTATGCTCACCGAAGGCTTGGAGAACTCCATTTCTGCGGCAATATCCACGCTGCGCACCTCACCGTTTCGGTTGTAAAGCACAAGAATAGTTTCAAGGTAGTTTTCCTTTGACTCAAAAATTCTGTCTTTCATATTTTTCCTTTCATATTTTTTACGGTTACTTTCATTTTATCACGATCAACCGCTAAAATCAAGCCGCCGCGAAAACTCCGAAACGGAGAGCTTCTGATCTTAACACGATACAGCCGTCAAAAAGGCTGCAAAGGCGGCGAAAAATCTATTCGCGCTATTCCACCGATTTCAGCGATTCTACCATACTGACCCTTTTAAGAACCTTTGTCATTATCAGATTGACGATTATCGAGAACGCCGCCGTCACGGCAAACGCCAGCAGATAGCTCGATAAGTATATGGTGCGTCCGAACATTATTTCATCAAGCTCCGCCGTAGTCACTACGAACATACAAAGAGCGTATCCCAATCCCATACCGACCAGCGCGCCGAGAAGCGAAAGCACAATGCTCTCGCGGAACACATAACTTGACACCTCAATATCGTAAAAACCAAGTACCTTCAGCGTCGCTATTTCGCGTACACGCTCGGTGATATTCACGTTTGAGAGATTATACAGCACCACAAACGCCAACGCCGCCGCGGACGCGATAAGCACCAGCACCACAAGATCCAATATCTTCAACGTTTCGTTAAGGTTATTCAGCGAGCCGGCGTTCATAAATACAGCGGAAATGTTCTTGTTTTTAAGCATATGCTGGATAAACTCCGACTGAACGCTGTCATCGTCCGAGATGTTGTTAAAGAAGTAGAGCATATTGTACTTCGGCGCGCTTCCGAATGTTTCTTCAAACAGCTCCTCCGTGAGGTAGAGATAATGCGCCGCGTAATGCTCGGTTATCGCGGATATCGTCACCTTTTTGCTTTCGCTGTCACTTATCTTTACGGTTATCTCGTCGCCCACCTTTACTCCCAGCAGGATCGACGCTTTTTCCGTTATGACCGCGCCGCCGCTCATCGTGACCTTTTTGCCCGTTTTGCGCTCCCGCATATCCACGAGCTTCTCAAACAGCTCGTTGTCCTCCACCGCCGTGATATAACACTGCACGCTTTTTTCGCCGAACGTCATATCATACTGCTTGATGAGTGCACGGGTGTAATCGGTGTTCGGCTCGTACTCGACAAGTGTTTCGTAAATGCTTTCAAGCTCCTCGGGCTTTATGTCGTCCTTATACGCCGCATAGCCACTGTAACGATAGATATCGTTATACTGTAATCTCGCAACGTCCATTATCGAATTTTTCAGTCCAAAGCCCGTAAGCGACAGAGCCGTACAGCCGGCTATGCCTACGATAGTCATTATCATTCTGCGCTTATAGCGGATAAGATTTCTTGCGCTTACCTTGGCGAAGAAGTTCATTTTTTTCCAAATAAACGTCAATCTCTCAATAAATACGCGCTTTCCCGCCTTTGGAGCCTTAGGGCGCATAAGCGACGCGGGCGTTTCCTTAAGTGCCTTGCTGCACGAAAAGTATACCGTAAACGCTATCGCAAGCGTCATTGAGCCGATGGACACGCTGAGGTTCTCCGCCGTAAACATAAAGTATATTTCCTTAATGTTGTACAGCATAGAATACGCGTAAACGATAACTCCCGGGAAGAGGAAGCAGCCTATCACCGCGCCTATAACTCCGCCCACAAGCGCCGCCGACACCGCATATATCATATAGTGGCGCATTATAGCGCCGCGCGAATATCCAAGCGCTTTCAGCGTGCCTATCTGCGTGCGCTGCTCCTCCACCATTCGCGACATCGTCGTGAGGCACACAAGTCCCGCCACCAACAGGAAGAATATCGGGAATATCAGCGCGATACGGTCTATTCTTTTTGTGTTGGATTCATATTCCGAATACGCGGGGTTGTCGTCGCGCGTAAAGACATACCACTTTGCGCTGCCCGCGTTAGATATTTCTTCCCTTGCGTCCGAAAGCTCCTTTTCCGCGTCCGCTATCTTCGTTTCATATTCGCTCTTGCCGTCGTTGTAATCCGAAAGCCCCTGTTCGTACTGTTTTTTTGCTTCCTCAAGAGCCTTCTTGCTGTCTTCATACTTCACAAGAACTTCTTCAAATTCTGCTTTCTTTTCATCAAGCTCATCAACGCCTTTTTTATACGCCTCTTCGCCCTCGAGGTACTTTTTGTAATTTTCCTCGTACAGCTTTACTCCGTTATTGTACTGCTCCAGCTTGCTTTCATATACGCTGTAGCTCTCATCAAACATTATGCTCAGCATAAGATTTGTAAGAAGTTCGGTAAAATCAGGCTGTACGTTTCCAAGCTGCAAGTTGTCGAGCTGCGCTTTGGCTTCGTCCAAAGCCGCCTTGGTTTTTTCAAGCTCCGCCTTTGCGGCGTCAAGCTGAGTGCGTGTTTCGGCAAGCTGATTTTCCGCCTCGGTTATCTGCGCCTTGCCGCTGTCAATTTGTTTCTTTGCCTCCTCAAGCTCTTTTTCCCCGTCCGATATCTGCTGTTTTGCCTCCTCCAGCTTTTTAAGCGCGTCATCAAGCTCTTTTTTGCCGTCCGCCTTCGCCTTTTCAAGCTCCGCCTCTCCGTCTGAAACTTCCTTTAAAGCATCGCCTAAAACCTCGTCATATCGTATCTCGCTGCGCTTTTCGCCAAGCTCCTCCAGCTTGTCGGATATTTTGCCGCGCAACTCCTTATATTCGTCGGAATAACACTCGGGACCTCTCAGCTCACCACAGCGTATGTAAATTTCGGTGTACGGCTCCTGTGTGAAATGGTCCTGCGGAACTATCATCAGCGCGTCGAGCTTGCCGTTTCCTATCGTTGTGGAGCCGTGCTGCGTCTTTGAAATGAACATCGGCGTTTCGTACATTCCGACAATAGTATATTCGCGGTATTTCAGCGGAAAGGTTTCCGCGTCCGTGACGTCCTCAAGCAAAACCGTGTCACCGATATTAATGCTTTCGTCAAACATATTTTTGTTGATGACCGCTTCATTATCCGCCTGTATGTTTCTGCCCTCATTTATTTTTATCGTGTTGACCTCGTCCGGAAGCTGAGAATAAACGCGCGTCGTCAGCTCCTTTTCGCCCCGGCGTACCACCAGATCGGTGAATTTCGACGCGTAAGCACTGTCAACACCGTCTATTTCCTTTATCGCCTCAAGGTCGTTATCCGTAAGCCCGAACGTAGACACCACACGCAGATCGAACAGATTGGTCTTATCAAAATACCTATCTGCGGACAGGCGCATATCTCCGCCCGACGCGCGCACTCCGCTGAAAAATCCAACACCGATAGCACATATCAGAAAAATAGAAAGAAAGCGGCTTTTCGATTTCGTGATCTCCCGCAAAGTGTTTTTATTCGACGCCTTCAATCCAACACCCCCTGAATAGTTTTTTGTTGATAGTTGTTAGTTTACGGAACAACCGTCATCACCATTCTATTTCTTCAACGGGTGTCGGGTTCTCGTTGAGGATCGTTTCGCTTACCTTGCTGTTCTTTATCTTTATTACCCTGTCCGCCATAGGTGTTATCGCGGTGTTGTGCGTCACGAGAATTACCGTCATTCCATCCTTGCGGCAAGTGTCCTGCAAGAGCTTTAAGATCATTTTGCCGGTATTGTAATCCAAAGCGCCGGTCGGCTCGTCGCACAACAGCAGCTTCGGCTTTTTGGAGAGCGCTCTCGCTATCGATACGCGCTGCTGCTCGCCGCCCGAAAGCTGCGCGGGAAAGTTATCCAAACGCTCCGCCAGGCCGACCTTCGCAAGAATCTCCTCGGCGGGTATGTAATCGTCTTTTGTCTGAGCCGCTATCTCCACGTTCTCCTTTGCCGTGAGGTTCGGCAGCAGGTTGTAAAACTGGAAGATAAACCCGATGTCAAACCTGCGGTACAGCGTAAGCTGCTTTCTTGTGTAGCCGTCCACGCGCGAGCCGTCCACCGAAATCATACCCTCGTCGCAGGAATCCATACCGCCCAGCATATTCAGCACGGTGGTTTTTCCCGAGCCGGACGGTCCTACGATAACGCAAAGCTCGCCCTTTTCGATATCAAATGTCATTCCGTCGGCGGCGTTTATCGTCACCTCGCCGACGTGATAACGCTTGTATACGTCCTTCAGAGTTACAAATGACATAGAGATTACCTCCGGATATTATCCTATCGTTTCTTGTGTCTTTTCTCCGCACGTTTCCCGAAGAAAAGCTCCGCGAGAATGAAAATCGCTGTCCCGACAAACGTTACGGCGATGTCCGTCATCGTGTCTTCAATGGGATTTGCGCCGTTTGCCAGGGCTTCCTTAACGCGCTGAGCGTCGCCGTCCAACACGCTGTCGCAGACAAATTCCCAAACCTCCCACAAGGCCGCCGCTCCTGCCGTGGAAAGAAAAATGATGAAATTTCGCGCCGGACGTTTCAGATCGCCCACTCCCCAGCGACACAAAAGCTCGCTTATTATAACCGAGAATACAACGCCGAAAAAGCCGTGCATTATCAGATCCCACAGCGGGATAAGCTCGTAAAACGACAGCGCGCTGCCGAGACCGTTCGATAAAAATATATGCAGTGCCGTCAACGCTCCCGCTAAAAGGGAGAAGTCTTTTTTGGTCATCGAGCCGGCTATCGGGAAGATAGCCGGCGCAAACGCGGCAACGATAACTTGAATATATATCTGCGCCGATCTTTTGGCGTTCAGCGCGGTATACGCGACAAGGACTCCCGCCGCAAGTATCAGCGAAGCTATTGTCGGAACCCATTTCAATGTGCGGTTATTGATCTTCACCTTTTCCTCCGAATACCGTGCAACACCGTACAATAATGCGGTGCTGCAGATTTGTTTTCTCACTTTATGTTGCCGAAAACAGCGGGTATCTCGAATGATCGGTGAGATCAACCGTTACTTTTTGGGAACGAGATTCTCCTTGCCGCCCATATAAGGCCGCAAAACCTCGGGTATCTTCACCGTGCCGTCCGCCTGAAGATTGTTTTCAAGGAACGCGATAAGCATTCTCGGCGGAGCAACAACGGTGTTGTTCAGCGTGTGCGCGAAGTACTTTCTGCCGTCCTTGCTCTTTACGCGTATCTTCAAACGGCGTGCCTGAGCGTCGCCGAGGTTTGAGCACGAGCCGACCTCAAAATACTTCTTCTGACGCGGGCTCCACGCCTCAACGTCAAAGCTCTTGACCTTGAGGTCTGCGAGATCGCCGGAGCAGCACTCAAGCGTTCTCACGGGGATATCCATCGAACGGAACAGGTCTACCGTGTTCTGCCACAGCTTGTCGAACCACACCGCCGATTCCTCGGGCTTGCAGACTACTATCATTTCCTGCTTCTCAAACTGGTGAATGCGGTAAACGCCGCGCTCCTCTGTGCCGTGCGCTCCCTTTTCCTTGCGGAAGCAGGGCGAATAGCTCGTGAGCGTTTTCGGCAGCGTTTCCTCATCGAGTATCGTATCTATGAATTTTCCTATCATAGAATGCTCGGACGTGCCGATAAGATACAAATCCTCGCCCTCTATTTTATACATCATCGCGTCCATTTCCGCGAAGCTCATAACGCCTGTTACGACATTTGAGCGGATCATAAACGGCGGCACACAGTAGGTGAAGCCGCGATCTATCATAAAGTCACGGGCATAGGAAATGACCGCCGAGTGAAGTCTTGCGATGTCGCCCATCAGATAATAGAAGCCTTCGCCCGCTACTCTGCCGGCGGATTCCTTATCCAGACCGTCAAAGCTCTTCATAATGTCCGCGTGATACGGCACTTCAAAATCCGGAACGACCGGCTCGCCGTATTTTGTTACCTCAACGTTTTCGGTATCGTTTTTACCGATCGGGACGCTGGGATCGATGATATTCGGGATAGTCATCATTATTTTGGTGATCTTTTCGTCGAGTATCGGCTCCTGCTCCTCAAGCTCCGCAAGCTCCTTCGAGAACGCTGCGACCTGCGCCTTAGCCTTCTCCGCCTCGTCCTTTTCGCCCTTTGCCATAAACGCGCCTATCTGCTTGGAGATGCGGTTTTTGTCTGCGCGGAGTGCTTCGGCTCTTTGCAGCGTTTCGCGGCGTTTTACGTCCAGCTCGATCACCTCGTCTACCAACGGCAGCTTGTCGTCCTGGAATTTCTTCTTGATGTTCTCCTTTACCGCGTCGGGATTTTCGCGTAAAAACTTAATATCTATCATTGCTTTTTCTCCTGTACTTTATTCATTATTCATCTTGAAAATGTGAGAGTATCGTTTCAAGCTCGTTCTTATCCTTGAACTTTATTTGCAGAACGCAGCCGTTTTTGCCCTCGTTTACTGTGACCTTTGTACCCAATATTTCCCCGAGACTTACCTCTACCTCGGTGTAATAGGTGAGCTTGCGCTTTGTCTTTTTCAATGAGCCTTCGGCGTTCTTATCCTCACGGCGGGCTATCGCCTCAACCTNNTGTTGCCGCACGGAAAGCTCTCCCTCGGCGGTTTTGTGGGCAAGCTCTATCATCACGGCTTCGTCCTTTATCTTTTTCAGCGCCTTGCAGTGACCGACCGACAGGCTGCCGTTTCGCAGCAGCTCCTGTACGGCATTCGGCATAGCAAGCAGTCCCAAACTATTGGTTATCGACGAACGCGCTTTTCCGAGGACTTTTGCGAGCCTATCCTGCGTTAAGCCGCATTTTTCAAGCAGCTCCTTATAACCCAGCGCCTCCTCTATCGGGTTCAGGTTCTCGCGCTGCAAATTCTCGATCATCGCTATCTGCATTGCCTGTTCCTCGGTGAGGTCATCGCGGATAACCACGGGTATCTCGGAAAGCCCCGCCATTTTCGCGGCTCTCCAGCGGCGCTCGCCCGCGATTATCTGATAGTTTCCGCTCGGCAGCGAGCGAACTATAAGCGGCTGTACGNNTACGCCGTGCTCACCGATGGAATCGGCAAGCTGCTGAAGCGCGTCCTTGTCAAAATTCTTTCGCGGCTGATCCTTGTTCGGCTCTATCTCGCTTAATCTCAGCGAGGAAGCTCCGTCCAGGCTGTCGCCGCCGTTATCGAAGAACAGATCGTTAAAGCTGCCTTCGGTTTTCCTTTCACTTTTTCGTGCCATTTACTCTCTCCATTTCACGGATCTTCGTTATTATTTCCTTCGACAGCTTAACATACGCGTCCGCGCCCGCGGAACGCTTGTCGTAGTATATTATCGGTTCGCCGTGGCTTTGCGCCTCGGATATCTTGACGTTGCGCGGCACCTCGGTCTTGAACACGACCTTTTTATCGAACGCTTTCTTGATGTCGTTCTTTATCTCGCTGCCCGAAAGCAGCCGCTTGTCTACCATTGTAAACACTATTCCCATAATGTTCAGCGATTGGTTATAGCGCTGCTTTACATTCTTTATCGTGTACATAAGCTGCGCCAGACCCTCTCTCGCAAAATGCTCGCACACCATAGGCACGATTATCGTATCGCACGCCGCGAGCGCGTTCACAGCAAGCACGCCGAGGCTCGGCAGGCTGTCGATTATTATGATGTCGTAGCTGTCGCGAAGCGGTAAAATCGCTTTGCGAAGCTGGAGATTTTTCTGCTGCATAGCGTTCAGCGCGCCCTCCGCGTCGCACAGCTTGCTTGTAGCCGGCATAAGCGATATTTTTTTATAGCGCGTTTCGATAACCGCTTCCTGCGGACGGCATCTGCCCGTCACCACATCGTATGAGGTGAGGTCGAGCGTCTTCTTCTTTATTCCGAAGCCCGTCGTCGAGTTCCCCTGAGGGTCGAAATCTATCAGCAGCGTCTTTTTCCCGAGAGCCGCCAGACCCGCCGCGATGTTCACCGCCGTGGTGGTCTTCCCGACACCTCCCTTTTGGTTTACAATTCCTATTATTATACCCAATTTTCTGCCCCTTTCCGCATAAATATTACTTTATTATTATAGCATAGCGTCTTTTAAAATAAAAGGGGGTTTTGTCAAAAAAATGTTCCACGTGGAACATTTTCAGCAAATATACACAAAACCCCGCTTATAAATCCGAGCAGATTTAGAAACGGGGAATTAACGCAACAACGAAGCGATCAATTATCCATTATGTTTATAGGAAATCTTATCGTGTATTCATAGAACTCGGCGGATTTTTCGGCGGTAAAATCGCACGGTATTTTATCCGCCTTAATACGTTTAAGCAGCGCGTTCAGTGAATTCATATACAGCCTCGACGGAGCTTTAAGGTCGATTCCGGCGCGCCTTTTTACCGGCTTTGCCGCGCCCTCCAGCGTCTGTTCGACAAGACTTTCGGTCTGGTCGAGGTTGAGGCTCTTCAGCACGACCTTTTCAACGGTCTTTACGCGCAATACGGGGTCGTCAATTCTGATAAGCGCACGGGCTTGCCGCTCGGAGAGATTTCCCATAAGCAGCAGCCGGCGCTCCGCGTCCGAAAACCGCAGCAAGCGCAGCTTGTTCGCGACAGTGGACTGCGCTTTCCCAAGCCGCCGAGCCGCCTCCTCCTGCGTCAGCCCGTAATACGATATGAGCTTTTCTATGCCTATCGCTTCCTCGAAATAGCTAAGGTCCTTGCGCTGTATGTTCTCGATAAGCGCAAGCACCGCCGACTGCTCGTCGTCCACCGACATTACGATACACGGCACCTCGCACAGCCCCGCCAGCTTTGCTGCGCGTGTTCGGCGTTCACCGCTGATTATCTCATAGACAGCGCCGTTTTTCCGCACACAAATAGGCTGCAAGATCCCGTTTTCCTTTATGCTTTTTGCAAGCGAGAGCAGCTCCTCTTCGCTGAACTCTCGGCGCGGCTGCGCTTTGTTCGGCACAAGCTCCGATATTCCGAGCATAACTATCTGCGCCGATGTTTTTTCCTTTGTTTTGAAAAATGTTCCCATTTGTATTCTCCTTTGCGATTGTTTTTTTTATTGTAGCATACAAGCGGGAATATTTCCACGGGAAATTATCGCGATTTCCCGACACGGCTCGTTTTCGAGCGACAAAAAAAGCCGCTTTACAACGGCTTTTTTGTGATATTCGCGTAGCTGCGCGGGTATTTTGTCGGAGTTTGCGATATTTTCCTGACAACCGCGACACGCCTGTCGTCCCCGTTCGGGAGCTTATAATCCTCAATCTTGACAAGCTCGCCGCCGAGCGCTTTGATCGCATTGTCGGCTGCGCCAACGTCCTCGTTTACGGATTTCAGAGCCACAAATTTCCCTCCGACACGCACGAACGGCAGACAAAGCTCACAAAGAACGGGCATTGCGGCGACGGCTCTTGCCGTGGCAATGTCGTATTTTTCGCGGCGGACGCGCCCAAGCTCTTCGCCGCGCGCGTGGATCACCTCCGCATCAACGCCGATCTTCTCACAGGCAAGCTCCAGATACATACAACGCTTCGCCAGGCTGTCACACAGCGTTCCCTTTAGTTCCGGATAATATATCAAAAGCGGTAGCGCCGGAAATCCCGCGCCCGTTCCCACGTCGATGAACGTTTCGTTCCCCGAAACTCCGATTCGCGAAAACGGAAGCACGCTATCGATAAAATGTTTTATTACCACGTCATCAAACTCCGTTATGGACGTGAGATTAACTTTTTCGTTATACTCGACCATAAACTCAAACAGCGCCTGAAATTTATCCTGTTGAGCTTCACTTAACGTCAATCCCGCGCCCGCAAACATCTCAATTATCGTCATTGCGCTCCCCCTTTCCCGCAAGCCAGATCAACAAAACCGAAACGTCTGCCGGGTTTACGCCCGAAATTCGCCCAGCCTGCCCGACGTTCAGCGGTTTGTGCTTGTTCAGCTTTTCCTGCGCCTCCAGCCGCAAGCCCTTTATCGTTTTGTAGTCCACATCGGCAGGCAGCTTCTTCTCTTCCAATCTGCGCATTTTGTCGATCTGATCCTGCTGTATCTTAATGTAACCCGAATATTTCATTTCGATCTCAAGGCGGTTGACAAGCGAAACCTTGAACATCGGACGTTCGGGGTCAAACGGAGCAAGATCGGCGTATGAGAGCTGCGGGCGTTTAAGCAGCTCAAACAACCGTATACCGGAGGTTATCGGGGTCGTCCCCTTTTCGGCGAGCATTTTGTTTACCTCATCGGTCGGGTGTATCGTCACGGACTTTATGCGAGCAAGCTCTTTGTCCAATGCCGCGCTGTCCTCCTCGAACCGCCCGAAACGCTTGTCGGAAACAAGCCCTATCTCGTGACCTATCGGCAGCAATCTCTCGGGCGCGTTGTCCTGACGCAATATCAGGCGGTATTCGCTGCGCGACGTCATCATACGGAACGGCTCTGAGCAGCCTTTCGTAACCAGATCGTCGATAAGCGTGCCGATATAAGAGCTTGCGCGGTCGAGTATCAGCGGAGTTTTTTCTTGTATTTTCCGCGCAGCGTTTATCCCCGCGATAAGCCCCTGACAAGCCGCCTCCTCATAGCCGCTTGTGCAGTTAAACTGTCCCGCGCCGTATAATCCGCTTATGTTCTTGAACTCCAGCGTCGGCGAAAGCTCCAGCGGGTCGCAGCAGTCGTACTCGATAGCGTAAGCGGGACGCATAATCTCAACGTTTTCCAAACCCTTTATTGTCCGCAAAAACTTCAGCTGCACGTCCTCCGGCAAGCTGGAGCTCATTCCCTGTAAATAGTACTCGTCCGTATCCAGACCTATCGGCTCAACAAAAAGCTGGTGACGCTCCTTATCCTTAAAGCGCACTATTTTGTCCTCGATCGACGGACAATAGCGCGGACCTATGCCCTCTATCCTCCCCGAATACAGCGGAGAGCGGTCAAGGTTCGCGAGTATAACGCGGTGTGTTTCCGCGTTTGTGTATGTCACATAGCACTCGGCTTTGTTGCACATTTCGCTCTCGTTGTCAAAAGAAAACGGCATTATTTCGCTGTCGCCCTCCTGACGTTCCATTACGGAGAAGTCTATTGAACGCTTGTGTACACGCGCGGGCGTTCCCGTTTTGAACCGCCTTATCGAAACGCCGAGCTTTTTCAGGCACTCGGTAAGCTCCGTTGACGGAAGAACATTGTCGGGACCCGCCGAATAGTTCAGCTCGCCGATATGTATCTTTCCGTTGAGGTATGTTCCCGTAGTGATTATCGCCGCTTTGCACGGATAGACCGCGCCGAGCTTCGTCCGCACGGCGGTCACTTTTCCGTCCTCAACGTCGATCGCCGTTACCTCGCCCTGTTTGATAAAGAGGTTCGGCGTTTGTTCAAGCGTTCGCTTCATATAGATATGGTACTTCACGCGGTCGCTCTGCACACGCAGACTGTGAACAGCCGGGCCTTTTCCCTTGTTGAGTATCCGCGACTGAATAAACGTAGCGTCCGCCGCCCTGCCCATTTCCCCTCCGAGAGCGTCTATCTCGCAAACTATCTGCCCTTTAGCCGAGCCGCCTATGCACGGATTGCACGGCATATTCGCGATACAGTCAAGCGACAGCGTGAAGATCGCGGTTTTGAGCCCCAAACGCGCCGAAGCAAGCGCAGCCTCACAGCCCGCGTGACCCGCGCCTATCACAACAACGTCGTATTCTTCCAATGTGTACATAAAACCTCCAATGTTCCACGTGGAACATTCCTAAAATTACATATATCTTTTCAGAAGCTCCCTTATTTCGGAGCAATCAAATTCGCAACGGCACTGTTGAGAGCAATCCTCCTCAAGATCGTTAATGTGTTCGATTTGGTTAAAATGCACCGGCAAATTCGGATCCGTCCCGTTCTCCAAAAGATATTCAATAAATTTCAACGTATCCGGAGAAGGCTTATAAAACTGATGTTCATTCAAAAAAAGCGACGAGTGTAATTTGCCGAACTCATCAACAACAAAGTTGATACTCATTTCAATTGCTAAATCAAGGAGCAAGTAATTGTATTCATTATCAAAAGCAGCCTTGTTTGCATCAATGAATTTTCTTGCCATATCATAATCAATATCACCGATAAGCTTGGCAAATACTCTGTATTGCAGAGGAATATTCTCATCATAGGAAAGATATTTTTCGCAATCGGCAAGAAAATCCTTCGACAAACCGCAAAAATCCATATAACGCTCCTTTCCGCAATAAAATTTTCCCGAACGGTGTTCGGGAAAACCTATTAAATTAGTCCTCGTTATCCTCGGGGGCTTCCTCGCCCCCATCGGAAATATCCTCGTCATCGTCAACGGGCTCGTCGTCGGGAATGACCTCCGCCGCTTCTTCTTTAAGAGAAGCCTCGACCTCCTCCTCGGAAACGCTCTCGACCTCTTCGGTCTTCTCCTCCTCGTCGTGAGGAGTGCGAGAGAACGTCGCAACACGGTCGTTCTCCCCGAGCCGCATTACTCGAACGCCCGAAGCGGTGCGTCCCATTACGCGCAGATCGTTCGCGCGGATACGGATTATTACACCGTCCGCACTGATCAAAATAACATCGTCGTCCGGACCAAGCGTGCGTATCCCGATAACCGAACCCTTTTCCTCGGAAACGGGATAGTTCTTCAAGCCCATACCGCCGCGCCGCTGCAAGCGATAGCTCGATACCGCGCAGCGTCTGCCCATTCCGCGTTCGGTAACAGTAAGGATAGTCGCACCGTCGTCAAATATCTTGGTCGCTCCGACAATATAGTCGTCGCCGCGGAACTTTATCGCGCGAACTCCGCGAGCAGTGCGCCCCATAACGCGGATATCGTTCTCGTTAAAGCGGATAGCCGCGCCGTTTCGGGTCGCCGCCATAACGGTGCAGTCGCCCTCGGTGAGGAAGCCGCCCGCTATCTCGTCGTTGTCGTTCAGGGTGATCGCGCGAAGTCCGCCTTTTCTGACGTTCTTGAACTCGGAAAGTCTTGTGCGCTTGCACAAGCCGTTTTTCGTAAGGCAAACAAAATACTTGTTCTCGGCGAAATCTATCGTCGTCATCATCGCCGCAACCTTTTCGTCCTCCGAAAGCTGGAGTATGTTCACGATATTCGTGCCGCGCGACTGCTTGCTGCCTTCGGGTATCTGATAGCATTTCAGTCGGAACATATTGCCCTTATTCGTGATGAACAGGATATTTTCGTGAGAGCTTGCTATGAACATACTGTCCACGAAATCCTCGTCGCGCTGCTTCATTCCCGAAACGCCGCGTCCGCCGCGCTTCTGGATATTGTAGACCTCTGCGGGCTGACGCTTGATGTAGCCCATTTTGGTGAATGTTACGACACAGTCCTCCTCGGGGATCAAGTCCTCAATATCGACCTCGCCGCTTACCGGCTCGATAGCCGTGCGGCGCTCGTCGCCGTACTTTTTCTTGATAACGGAAAGCTCCTCTCCGATAAGGTGCTCGAGCTTGCTCTTGTCCGCCAAAAGCTCCTCCATAGACTTTATCAGCTCGCGCTTTTCAAGAAGCTCGTCCTCGACCTTGCTCTTCTCCATTCCCGTAAGAGCGCCCAAGGTCATCTTGACGATAGCGTCCGCCTGAACCTCGGTAAGCGAGTAAGTAGTCTGCGAAAACAGCCCCGTACTTGAAACGTCAACGTTCTTGAAACGCTCTATTAGACGTTCTTTACCTTCGGGGATATTTTTACTCGAACGGAGTATCGCTATTACCTCGTCAATAAAGTCGATAGCGATCATCAAGCCCTCGAGGATATGCTCGCGCTCCTTCGCCTTATCAAGATCGAACTTCGTGCGGCGCGTCACTACCTCGATCTGATGGTCAAGGTAGCATTGCAGCATCTCCATAAGCGTGAGTGTTTTCGGCTGACCATCAACAAGCGCTATCATAATAACGCCCACGGTGTCCTGTAACTGCGTATAGGAATACAGCTTGTTCAAAACGACGTTCGCGTTCGCGTCTCTTTTCAGCTCCACGACTATGCGCATACCGTTTCGGTCGGACTCGTCGCGCACGAACGAGATACCATCAATGCGCTTGTCGCGCATAAGGTCGCCTATATTGACAAGCAAGCGCGCCTTGTTTACCATATACGGTATTTCAGTAATGATTATACGGGTGTGATTATTTTCCTCGACTATCTCCGTTTTGCCGCGCAATATTATCTTGCCGCGCCCCGTGTAGTATGCGGAGCGTATTCCGCTGTATCCCATAATAACGCCGCCCGTCGGGAAATCGGGGCCTTTGATGCAGCCCATCACGTCCTCGATCGTCGCGTCGGGATTATCTATCATCAGCAGAAGCGCGTCAATGACCTCGGTGAGATTATGCGGCGGTATGTTGGTCGCCATTCCGACGGCGATACCGTTCGAGCCGTTTACAAGCAAATTCGGGAAACGTGCCGGCAATACAACAGGCTCGAGCAGCTTGTCATCGTAGTTGGTCTGGAAGTCAACGACCTTCTTGTTGATATCGGAGGTCATCTCGTTGGATAACCTCGCAAGTCTTGCCTCGGTATAACGGTAAGCTGCGGGCGGGTCGCCGTCCACGGAGCCGAAGTTTCCGTGACCGTCTATCAGCGGGTATCTCATCGAGAAGGTCTGCGCAAGACGTACCAAAGCGTCATAAACGGAGGCGTCGCCGTGCGGGTGGTATTTACCCAGCACCTCTCCGACAGTGTACGCGCACTTGCGGAACGGCTTGTCCGAAGTGTTGCCCGCCTCGTTCATTGTGTAGATGATACGGCGGTGTACGGGCTTGAAGCCGTCACGCACATCGGGCAGAGCGCGCGATGTGATGACCGCCATTGAATACTCGATAAACGATTTTTTCATCGTCACCTCGAGATCGATGTTATTAAGTTTTTCCAAGCTGAAATCTATGTCCATTATTCCTCCGGATAGTCGTTCGTCAATAACGATAATTTATTATTAAGGAAGCGCTGATTAAATCTGCTTTCCAAATTTTAATGCGTGTTTTTATACGGATTTCCCCGCCTCCGGCGGGGAAACCCGCCATTAAATCAGTGTTTTCTTAATTCTCCAACTTTTCAATTAAAAAATCACGAATTATCTCTTCCTGGTCTGCCGTAAGACACCGTTTGGGGAAACAGTATATCTGACGTCTGTTGAATATCAGCAGCAGCGACTCGTCGTTTTCCGAAAAATTCAACAGATCCTCGCCAAACTTAAAAACGGTTTTCAGCGGCGTGATTATTTCCTCGTCAGCTTCTTCATCGATCTTCAGCTCGACTTCGTTGACCTTCGGTTTTATAATCGTTTCAAGCTCTATGCTGTCGGGATAGATCGTGCAGCAGTACTCCTCGGGGTTCATATCCTCAAGCGCCTTGATAACGCGCTTTCTCGTGCGAATTTGGTCGGTGGCGTTATAATACAGCCCGAACAGACAAAACACCATAGCGAAATACAGCGGTACGGCGGTCGGGTTGAACACCACCCCCACGATTATCGCCACAGACAACAGGATATACGCGATAAGCTGAGCGCGGCTGCGTTTTCTCGAAAACCGCTTCTGGAACGACTTCATCGCGCCGTCCGTTTCATCGGGCGTGTTGTCATAGCTGAACTTCGCTATCGGTTCGGCTTCTTTTTTCTTCTCCGACTTCGCAAGCTCGCCGAAATCGGGCATTAAACTGCTGGAAATATCGATCAACTCCTTATAGTTTTTAGAGAATAGTTATTGGTTGTTAGTTATTTCAGGTTCTGATACTAACCACTAATCACTATTAAACTAACAACTATCAAATATCCAGGTTTTCCGCGAGCTTTGCATTCTGCTCGATAAACTCGCGGCGCGGCTCTACCTTGTCGCCCATAAGAATGGTCATTATCTCGTCGGCCTTTGCGGCGTCCTCGACCGAAACGCGAAGCATAGTGCGTGTTTCGGGGTTCATTGTCGTTTCCCACAGCTGAATGGGATCCATCTCGCCCAAGCCCTTGTATCGCTGAACGTCGGTCTTACCGCCGTCAGCGCCAAGCTCCGCGATGTAGCTGTCGCGCTCCTCATCGGAAAACGCGTAGCGCACCTGCTTGCCGCGCGATACCTTAAACAGCGGCGGCTGCGCGCAGTAAACGTGCCCCTGCTCGATAAGCGGACGCATAAAGCGGAAGAAGAACGTCAGCAGCAGCGTGCGTATATGCAGACCGTCAACATCGGCATCCGCCATTATCACTACCCTGCCGTAGCGCAGCTTTTCAATATCGAAATCCTCCGCGATACCCGTGCCGAGAGCTTTTACTACGGGTAATAATTTATCATTATTATACACTTTGTCGGCTCTTGCCTTTTCAACGTTCAGCATTTTGCCCCACAGCGGCAAGATCGCTTGGAAACGTCTGTCGCGCCCCTCCTTAGCCGAACCGCCCGCAGAATCTCCCTCGACGATATATATCTCGGTAACGGACGTGTCGCTTTCGGAGCAGTCCGCGAGCTTGCCCGGAAGACCGTTGCTGTCCATAACGGACTTGCGCTTTGCTTCCATAGCTTTTTTCGCAGCGTCGCGCGCCGCCTGGGAGTTCGCAGCCTTGTTCACGATTATCTGCATCGTTTCGGGGTGCTCTTCAAGGTAATAGGTGAGCTGCTCGGTCGCAACCTTATATACTGCGGGCTGAACCTCGGGGTTGCCGAGCTTGCCCTTTGTCTGTCCCTCAAACTCGCACTCGGGCAGTTTCACGGAGATTATCGCATTTATCGCCTCGCGGATAGCCTCGCCGCTGTATCCCGAAAACGGCTTTTCCTCCTCGCCCTTTTTTAAAGGCTTTTTCTTCTTGTTCTTGCCTTGAGTTTCCGCGACCTGCTTTGCAAAATCGTTTACTACCTTATTAAGAGCGCGTTTAAATCCAAGCTCGTGCATACCGCCCTCGCCCGTGTGGATATCATTGGCGAACGAACGGAAAACCTCGCTGTTGAAATCGGTGGTGTATTGGAACGCAACCTCAACCATTATGCCGTTTTCTACGCCGTTTAAGTAAATTATATCGGGATGCAGAACCTCCGCGCCGCGCTTTTTGTTGAGCCACGCAATATATTCACGGATACCGCCCTCATACTGCATCGTTTCCTCAACGATATTCTCAGGGGCGCGCAGATCGTGCAGAGATATCTTCAAGCCGCCGTTCAGGAACGCCTTCTCGCGCAGACGGTCATTCAGCGTTTCGTAGCTGAACACCGTCGTGTGGAAAATAGAACCGTCCGGCTTGAACGTTACCTGTGTGCCGGTGTGGTCGGTAGTACCCGTGATTTTGATCTCTTCGGAGTATTCGCCACGGTCAAAGCGCTGGAAATGCACGTTTTTGCCATCGTGTATCTCCACCTCCAGCCACTCGGACAGCGCGTTTACTACGGACGCGCCCACGCCGTGCAGACCGCCAGATACCTTATATCCGCCGCCGCCGAACTTACCGCCCGCGTGCAGCATTGTAAACACCATCGTCGCCGCAGAAATGCCCTCGGCGTGGTTTATATCGGTAGGAATACCGCGTCCGTTGTCTATAACGCGGATAACATTATCGGGGAGTATCGCCACGTCTATCTCGGTGCAGTAGCCCGCCAAAGCCTCGTCCACCGCATTGTCTACGATTTCGTAAACAAGGTGATGCAGTCCGCTTTCACCGGTAGAGCCTATATACATACCCGGACGCTTACGCACCGGATCCAAACCCTTCAGCGCCTGTATGCTGTCCGCGCCGTATTCGCCCTCGACCGCCTGTGTTATCTCCGTTATCTTTTCTTCGTCTGCCATAAACGTCTCCTATTTTTTTGTCCTATAAACAATAATCGATCTTCTCTCCGTTCTTTACGGAGAGAAGAATAAAACTCCAGCCGCCTATATTATATATAGTATACCACAAAACGGTAAAAAAATCAAGTGATTTAGCTATTTTTATCTCAATTTTTTGCAAAAAAAAAACATTTTAAGTAAAAACACAAGTATGGTTTTTAATGCAAAAAGCGGCCTTTCCCGTTGAATCGGGAAAAGCCGTCACAGACTGTATATAAACCTGCGTTCAGACGTTTATGGCAGACGAAGA
>DILZ01000093.1:0-20060 GCA_002425305.1 Ruminococcaceae bacterium UBA5579 | reverse complement strand
GAAAGCCGTCAAAAAATTATTCAAGGTCTTCAAGGGCCAGCTCTGTCATTATCTCCAGAACGCGCTTTGAGTTTTCACGCGGTATATAATATTGGCGGGTGCTGTCCGAAAAGTTCTTATAAAAGACCTCAAATGCCCATTCGTTATCGCCGAGCACGACACCGTAATCCGTGCTGCCTTCGTTTGTATTTTTCAAAAGACCGATAAGCTCCTTCACAAGAACTTTATCCATATCCTTATTTCTGACTCTTATTTGCATACATCTTGAATTGATACTATGCTGCCCGTCCACTTTCTTACTTATAATGTAGTCAATCATAAGTACAAGCTTGTTGGGATCTTTTTCAATCGTGCCGTTCATATCACCGAGAAAAGCGATCGTTCTTTCAAGGTTTTTCCCAATAAAAAACGACTTTGTTCCGTAATTCATACGGCGAAATTCAACTCTTGCGTATTTCTCGGCGTCGGGATCGTACTTTTCCTCAGCCTCCTCACGCAGCACGGCAATTAATTCCGCCTTATTCTGTTCCGGGATATCATATGTGCCGTTCTCATCTATGATACTGCAGCTCCAATCATCAAAACCATCGGAAAACGATTCAAAAAAATACTTTCCGTAGCCGGCAAGACACTCTTCGATTTTCTCCATTTTTTGGATCGGATTACCTTCGGACATCAAGGATTCTCCGTAAGAGAGTTTCGTTATTTTGCCGTTTGAGGTTCGATATTCAAGAGAATAAAAATATCCGTGTATCAAAAAACTCCGTTTATCACGCAGTATTTCGTTGTGTTTTTCAATATACTTTTTTATATCCTCCTTGTCGGTAATGGTGTAGCTGTCATTGATCTTCAGATACTCGATATTCTCCGCGTCCGGAAGATACCTGTACCCAAAGCTCCCCGTTGCGTTCAACAGCGCGGCCAGCCCTACCGATACTCCTATCGCCGCAAAGCTGCATAATATACACCGGGGCAGCTCTTTTAGCTTAGGCAGATATATCACCGATGACACAACACACATTATCACGCCCGCAACAGCCGCTGTGATATATCTTTTCCCGAAGCCGCTGTTGGATTTAACGAGCATAACGATCATAAGAAACACTGCGGCAGCGGACATAAGCGAGCTTATCACATAAAACACGGGCTTTACGGCAAACGAGCTTCCCGTTTTTTCGGGCTTGCGGCGCTTTCCTAAATAGAACGCGCCAAAAACGATGCCGACGCCCAATATAACAAAATACACGATATTCAATACGTTTGCCGCCGCGAAAATATCGCCTATACCCACATCGGTCATCGGTTTACTGCCGAATAACTCAAAATCCCCGCATAAAAAGCGAATTCCTTTTGACAGATCGATAAGCGAACCCAGCGGAGGAACGAATGCCGCCGCTCTGTTCATATATTCCCCGGTATTTGCTCCCAGCATACCGGCAGCAAAACAGCCGGCAATTCCCGCAGCCGCACCGGACAGCGCGAATATTCCGAATATCGAAAACATAACGGAATGAAAGTGCTTTCCGCACGCCGATGAAACGAAAACCGTAAACAGATAAGCGAACGTTAGCGCGATAAATAAAGAAAACGCCATACATAACGCTAACCGAAAAGTGCTGAAAACAGTCCCGCTGAAATCCTTCTCTATGCAAAATGACTCAAATTTATTCTGTGCGCCGGCAAATATCACCGCCGAGATCAGTCCGCACGGAATAACGGGGGCAACGTTCGCAATATACCCGGCGAGAAGATCTCCCAAAAAACGCTGCTTATATGACAACGGCAGCGACCCTACCGTATCGGTGAGGTTCTTTTTATTGTAGTATTCAAACGACAACACCGCACCGTACACAGCAAGAATGATAAGAGTAAATCCGCTGATGACCGACAATATTCTCCCGATAAAATAAAAATCGGAGGGTTGATTGCTATATCCTTTTTTCTGCGATATTACAAACAACGGAAGTGCCAGAATATTCATAATACAGCACAGTATCAGGTTCATTTGCTGTGCCTTTATCCTATAGATCAGATAATTCTTGAAAAAGCTCTTACAGGAGCTTCGTTCTGTCATAATTCAGCGCCTCCATTTCATATATGAATATCTCCTCCAGCGAAAGCGGTATAAGATCGCAGAATTTGGGATTTTTTACTTTGATCTTTTGCAGGGTTTCGTCCGCGCTGCCCTTTGCTATGATATTCGTAAGCCCGTTCTTTTCCTCGATAAGCAAAATCTCAAGCTCGGGAAAATCCTCCTTTGACGGCTCTTTTTCAAACGAGCATTGAACCTTGTGAATGTTTCCCTTAAGATCGCCGAGGTCTTTGTTAAATATCATTTTGCCGTTGTGAAGAAGTCCAACTGTGTCGCAGTATTCTTCGATCTCGTGCAGATTGTGCGAAGAAGTAACTACCGTCATATTGTTGTCGCACATCGCGTCTATTATCATCTTCTTAATCTCGGAGCGCATTGACGGATCAAGCCCGTCAAACGCCTCGTCAAGAAACAGATAATCCGTTTTTGCGGAAATGCCGCAAATGACCGCCGCCTGACGCTTCATTCCCTTTGAGAAACCGCCGAGCTTCTTGTTTACGGGTAGGTTTACGATAGTGTTCAGCCGCTCGAACGTTTCATCGGAGAAATTCGTGTAAAACGTCTTGTAAAACTTCTTCATCTGCAAAAGGGTCATTCCGTTGAATTGCGAGGTCTCATCGCTTATCAGAAGCAGCTTTTGCTTTACCGATGCATTGTCGTAAACATTTTCGCCGTCTATCGTGACCTTTCCGGCGTCCGCTTTATACACGCCGGAAAGTATTCTCAGCAGCGTGGATTTCCCCGCGCCGTTCGTTCCGAGAAGTCCGTAGGCGCAGCCTGTGGGTATCTCAAGATCGAAATTCTCCAAGGCTGTAAAATCATCGTATTTTTTCGTAACGTTTTCAAACTTTATCATAACATACTCCTCTACTGTACATATTTTTCACGGAACAGCTTCAACATTGCCTTTATTGCTGCTTTTTCGTTTTCAAGCCTTACGCCGTATACTATCGAACTATTTTTTCCGGATACCCATATTTTTGGTGAATACTCATCGGGTGAATTTTTGACTTCTATATAAGACAGCAATTCCTTCGCATATTCACTCATATCGTCCTCGGAAATACTTATAGATATATCTGTCAGCAATCCTTCATCTCCGTTTGTACTGTAACTTATATCATAGATTGCCGAATTATCGTCACCCGGATTAACGTAGTTGTCGGGATCGTTCAGAAAATCTAAGGTATTCTTATACGTCGTAAGTATTCTGTAAGCACCCAAATTATCGTGTTTATCACCCCGAATTTCAAAAAATGTCAAAAAGCCGATGGTATTTTTACTCGTTTCGTTATCATTAAAAAAGTTGTTTTCAATATCATATCTTAGAAGTTCCACAAGCTTATTGATCTTATCCTCACGGATATAGCCGCTTGATATATTATCATTATGAGGCTTAATAAAGTCAAAAAACGCATCTATCCCGCTGAAATCGGAATAACTCAGAATTCCAATAACGCCCGGATCATATTCTTTGAGCTTTTTCACCTCGTCACTGAAGTCTTTTATCTGCTCGCCGTCGTTTTTAACCGAATAACCTCGGACAATTTCTCTGCCGCCTTTGGTAACATAAGTGATATTCAGCTCATTACCCGTGCTAATATCTTCCGACATCAGCAGCTTTTTATGCTCGCTTAAAATCACCGAAACGGAATCCTTTGCTTTGTAGATATATTCCCTTTTTTTCAATGTGCCTGTTTCGCTATAAAAATAATCTCCGGAAACGCGTATCTCTTTTATACTGTTTTCACCCGGCAGATTTTTATAATAGTTAAAGGAATTTGTCGTTTTGACTATCATCAGAAACGCGATACAAGCTCCGAAACCCGTCGCAAATCTTATAACGGCTTTCCAAAATCCCTTAAAGCTCTTGTTTTGAGAAAGCTCCAAAATGATATAAAATAAAAACGATATCAGCAAAACCTTAATTATCCCGGTCAATCCCTTTTTCTCAAAGAAATTTAAATAGATCACCCCGATTATCATTACAAGGAGCGTTAAAGACAGTATGTGAAAAACGGTTTTAAACATAAATTCTTCTCCCGTTTTTTCGGCTTTACGCTTTTTACCGATAAAGTACGCCACCGCTATAAACGCTGCAATTATCAGGACCGACACCATAATACAGATCGGCTGTTTAAGATAGCTAAGATCGTATTTATTGGTATATAATACATTTGGATTTTCTAAACGCATTATCACCGAAAAAATCGGTCCTAACGGCGGCAGCATAAAGATGTTTGAAATGATTTCCTTGGAAGCATCGGCACCGATAACATTTGAAAAAAACCATTTAGCATATATCGTATAAATTCCGGGTATGACCGATATCGCAACGATTGAGAAAAAAACCGAACTTCCGAATTTTCCGCAGCACGAGCTTATAAACGTTGTTACCGCATATATTCCGATATAAACGAATATCAAAATAAATACATAATAAAAAATCATTTCTGATTTTTCTATGGTTTCCAATAAAAAATAATCACTTGTCGGAATTAATTTGTATAAAGATCTCATACCGTTTATCGGTATCAGCGAAATGATTGAAAAGGGAATAAAAGAGATAAAGTTTACGCAGATACCGCTTAACAGATCTCCCCAAAAGCGCTCGCCGTATGACAGAGGCAAACTGCCCAGCATATCCACAGCCGTGCGGTTATGATAAAACTTCATTGATTTTGCCGTTGTTACGATTATCACTATTATACTGATTATTACCATTACCTTTATAAAAGAATAGGTGCTGCTCAAAGTATACTCAATAAAACCACAATCAGATCCTTCATTTTCGGTTTTCATGTAATTAAATAAATTAAATAAAAAGATACACGGCAATGTTGTTGAAAGAAAATTCAATATCGCAAAAAATATTATAGACGGCTTGCTTTTGCTCAGCTTATAACGAAAATATTTTCCGAAATTACTTTTTGTCATTTTTATTGCCCTCCTCTAAAAAAGAATTTATGATATTATAAAGATCATCAACTGAAAGTCCTTGCTTTAAAGCATTCCTTACCGATTCCGAAAAAGCCTCGATACCTTCTCCCCTGACCTTTTCAAGATAATCCCCTTGTGCCGCTACATAGCTGCCTTTTGCGGGAATAGAGTAAATCAATCCTTTAGCCTCCAGATTTGCGTATGTTCTTTGAACCGTATTTGGATTTATCGAAAGCTGCTTCGCGATCTCTCTGACCGCAGGCAGCTTTTCGTTTTCCGCCATTTCACCGCTTATAATAAGCTCGGTTATTCTTTGTTCGAGCTGCTCATAGATAGGCGCGCCGCCCTGTAAACGCATTGTAAACATTTATCACTACCTCAAAATCGTAAAGATAACACATTTAAAACTGTATTAATTGAATTAGTACAGTTGTATTATATCATAGATAATATTGATTGTCAAGACTTTTTTATAAATTTTTTGAACATAAAAAACCCGTTGTTGAAAACAACGGGTCACTTTATAATAAAGTATAACTTCAATATAATTTGTCTTTTTCTTTTGCTCTCTTGCAGATCGTTTTGTGCGAAACATTGGAAATATAGGTATTCTTTTCCGTAACAATAAAACTTTTAGGCATATCTTCCGAAATATTTACTATCTGTGATTTTTTCTGACACGCATTTAAATACTCCGCCGTGGTTCGGCTTACCGAACACTCCTCAATGTCGAATATTCCGATAACGTCATCTGCCCAAACCGATATTTCTCCGCCCAAAAATAAAAACATAATTCCTCCAAACGTTTAATCGTAAACAGTAAATTTCCCGTTTTCCGTATTCCAAGCCCTGCCGTTTGTAAGAGAGGACAGCTCATTAATATTACAACAAGTAATAAAAATTTGTGATTTTTCAATATGATGAATAATATACTCCCGTCGAACAGAATCCAATTCACTTAGGATATCATCAAGAATGATCACGGGATTGGTTCGGTTTTTGCGCCGAATGATCTCCGCCTCGGATAACTTCAGCGCAAGCGCTATACTGCGGATCTGTCCCTGAGAAGCAAATTCCTTCGCGGGCATCTCATTTATAAAAAAGCTAACGTCGTCGCGGTGAACTCCGGTAAGCGTATAGTGCAACTTCATCTCCGCCGCAAGATTTTTTTCCAATTCGTGATAATATATTTTATACAATTCTTCAATATTTTCAAAATTAATACTATTAGTCTTAAATGCAGAGCTGTTATATTTCATTAAAAGGTTTTCCGCGCCTCCGGTCAAATCGGAATAGAAATCCGATGCGCATTTTTTCAGAAACCGAAAATATTTCAGTCTTCCATAAGTGACATTAATTCCCTCTGTCGTCAAGACGTCATTCCACGGCGCAATTAATTCTCGAGTTTTTTCTATATCACCTGAATTTACTAACAGTATATTATTTCGTTGTTTTAAACCTTTGTTATATCTTGACAGCTTTTTATAATGCGTATGTGTTTGCATAAGCGCTACGTCATCGAGATAATCCCGCCGAAGCTCCGGCGAACCTTTTATCAGACTTAAATGTTCCGGTATAAAAACAACATATTTTAACACTCCGTATAATTCGGCAGCGTCTTTCATTTTTATTCCATTATAGAATATTGATACATTGTTTTTACTTATTGTATAATCAATGATATTATCACGTTCCGTAATTTCATCACGAAAACAAAGTCTTATTTTGACTTCCGCCTTAGCATCATTTGCGGGAATAAACTGCGAAAATTTCGCGTGTCGAAAGCTGCCTCCCAGACAGACCGATATTGCTTCACAAATATTGGTTTTGCCTTGAGCATTCCGTCCGACAAAGATATTCAGATCTTTGTCAAATTCAAGCTCCGCCTCTCGAATATTTCTGAAATTTTGTATGCTTATTTTCGTAATATACATCAAAAATTCCTTTTACACACAATAAACCCCCGAAAGGCGAGCCGCCTTCGGCATTACGCCTCATACGTCAACAATCTGTAAAGGTTGTCGCACGACCGCAAAATGCTTCTGTTAGGCGACCCTCCTGCATCGGGGGTTTTATTTTTCCGAATATTAATTCTCCTCGGAATTTTCCGCAGCTGCGGCAGCACCTTCTTCGTCAAATACGACTTTATATTTCTTATTTTTATACTCTATAATGTCGCCCGGCTTTATCTTTTTTCCGCGTTTGGTGCAAAGATCTCCGTTTACGTTAAATTCTCCGAGATCTATCAATATCTTCGCCTTTGCTCCCGTTTCCGAAAATCCTGCATATTTTACAAGCTGATCGAGCTTTATCGCGGGCGTGATGATTTTTAATTCTTCCATATTTTACCTTCCTTACGATTATTTTATTTTGCTTACAGCTAAATAAAAATCACTGCAAATTTATTTCAAGCGCATAGGCATTATCAAAAATGTAAATTCATTTCCGTCTTTTGGAACTATAAGCACAGGTTCTATGCTCTTTCCGGTCATAATAAATTTGACGTCCGTGCAGTCGCACGCCTTAAACGCATCCAGAAGAAACTTGGTATTCAGTCCGATAGTAAACGGCTCGCCGCTGTATTTGACATTGAGCTGCTCATTAAAAGAACCAAGCGACGTTACACAGCTGAGAGTCAGAACATCCGAAGAAAATTCACATCTAAGCGGCAACTTGACCTTTTCGTTTATCACCAACATTCCGCGTTCCAAAGTCTTAATTATTTCTGAACAGCTTATTTCAACAATATTTGAGCTTTCTGTTTTAATATACTTATGAAAATCAAGAAAATCTCCGTTTATCAAGCGGGAAATCATTGTATATTTTCCAAACTTGAAGGATATTTGATTTTTTTCCAGACTAATAGAAATATTGCTGTCCGGATCATCGGTAAGCAAATGTGAAAGTTCGTCCAGTGATTTTGACGGAACAATAAATTTTATATTCTCATAGTTTAAAGGCTCCTGACGAACCGCTATGCGCAAGCCGTCCATTCCGACGACACTCATCACATTGTCCTGTATCTCAAACAGGCAGCCGGTAAATACCGGCTTTGTATCGGTAACAGCACAAGCAAACGAGGTCTGAGATATCATACTCTTCAAAGTTTTTTGCTGCATAACAAATCCGTTGTCAACATTTGCCTGCGGAACCTGCGGATAATCATCGGAAACCATACACATAATGGACATTTTGGTTCTTCCGATCTTTATCGTAGCGGAATTATTATTGTCAATGATTATCTCCAGAATACCCGAAGGCATCTTTCTTAGTATCTCACATAAACGCTTCGCATTTATAACTATATTTCCGTTTTCTCCGTTTTCCACCTGTATACTTGTTCTGATGCCTATATCGAGATTATATCCGGTCAAAGACAAAAGATTATCGCTAAGCTCCAACAGGATACCCTCAAGTGCGGGAATGGTAGATTTTGGAGATGCGGCTCTTGAGGTCGTTAAAACAGCCTCTAACAGAATATCTTTATCACAATTAAACCTCATAAAAAACTCCTTACTGTTTGATATGATATATGCGCAGCTTGCAGATTTTCTTGTCAGCACAAGAAAAAATAAAATAATAATATATATATTTTTTTAATAACAATAATAAGGGCTGTTGAAACCGTTTAAAATAGATCGGATGTCTTTACAGCTGTTTTTATTATTGTAATTTATTTAACAGACAAAGGTTTAAAATAAATCAAAAAGTTAAATTTTTTCAGAACACCAATGGATTGTTGAAAAAAACTTAAAAATTTCGTGGAAAAATCATTGATTTGTTTTGATATTTTTAATGATATCTTCCACCACGGAACGGAAGCTGCTGTCTCTGTCCATTTCATCTTTAACGGAATTAATCGCGTATACCACCGTACTGTGATCTCTGCCGTTAAATTCCTGACCTATAGATTCATACGGAAGACCGGTAACATTCTGTATAATATAAATTGCCACCTTACGGGCTTGAGATATATTCGCGGTCCTGCGCTGAGATCTCATTTCATCGGGGTCTATATTAAATATTTTTCCGACCTCGTTTATTATCTTATCAATAGTAACGGGAATAGGCTGATGATCTGTCACTATTTCCTTGATAACGTTCTGAGCCACGGTTATTGTGGGCTTCATCTGGGATACCATATATAATGCGTTCAGCTTTGTAACAACGCCTTCGATCTGACGAATATTGGATTTCAGCTTTGAAGCGATATAATCAATAACGTCTTCTCCGATACTGAAATTGAGCAGCTCCGCCTTTTGTTGGATTATCGCGAGCCTCGTTTCATATTCCGGCGGCTTAACATCGGCAATAAGTCCTTTTGAAAAGCGCGTTCTCAATCTGTCGGAAATGGATTTTATTTCCTTGGCGGGTCTGTCGGAGGTCAGTACTATCACTTTATTTTGATTATACAGCTCGTTAAAGATATGAAAGAATTTTTCCTCGGTCTGATCCTTTCCCGCGATAAACTGAATATCATCGATAAGCAAGGCGTCGACACTTCTGTATTTTATATCAAATTCTTCGACCTTATTTGTGGAGATCGAATGCAGAAACTCATTTGTGAAGGTTTCCGCAGGAGTATAGATTATATTTATGCCGGGAAAATTCTTCTGCATCTCAAACTGGATTGCCGAAAGCAGGTGGGTCTTCCCCAATCCGGATTCACCATATATAAAAAGCGGATTGAATTTTTCGTGCTGCTTTTTTGAAACCGCCTTTGCCGCCACAAACGCAAGATTATTTGAAGGACCGACGATAAAATTATCAAATGTATAAGTTATTACATTATTTATAGATTCGATAGTATTATTTATCGGTTCCGTATTTATCATCTTTGAAATAGAAGGCTTGCCCGACACGGCATTGCTGTCAACAATTATCTCCGCTTTTATCGGAATGCCGAGAATGACCTTCAGCTGTTCCTCAATGTACGGAACATATATTGAATTTAAAGTATCGCTCTTAAATTCGTTATCTGTTGCGAGAACGAAGGTATTGCCCTCCATTTTCACCGGCTCGAGAGAATCCAGCCAGATATTTCTGGCCGTATTTGAAATGCCGTGCTCTTTAACGCAGTTATCGACCACGCATTTATAAATGTCGGATAAAGAAGTCATAGAATCCATTTTTTCACCATTCCGTAATCAACAAAATTATGATAATTTGTTTTATATACTTTTCTTTATATAATTATAACATATTAAACAAATTTTTTCAAGTTTTTTTAAGCAGAAATAACAACATAAAATGAGAAATAAACTGTGAATTTTCAACAAATACTATCAAATTTGATTTTTATATAAAATTAAATAATTATCTTTAATTTACTAAACTTTCAACAAGATATTGTTAACTCTTAAAAAATATTTATACGAATGGTATTAAACTAAATTCTGTTGAAAATCCGGTTGAAAATGTGAAAAAACACCTTAAATAGGTGACAGTTTTTATATAATTTCAAATTATTTTCTCATTTTTATTAAAGTATCTATGAAAATTTTTCAATTTATAATATTTTTTATAAGACCAGAAATGCGATTACAGCATTAATTTGATAGTTACTATCAAATTAATGTTGAAAATTATTTTTAACAACCAGTTTTTTTATAAAAAATCATAGGTTTTCAACAAAAATTGATTCAATACAGTTGAATATTGTTGAAAAGTAAGTTGAAAATGTTAATAAACAGCAATAATACGTTAATTTTATTAATGTTAATAAGTTTATTGTTTATTAATTTCAGTTGAATAATGATATAATTTATCCGGAAAACCGATTTATAAACTTTTTTATGTTGAATGTTAAAATAATACCGAATAAAGAAAAAACCGCCGGCAGCTGCCAACGGTTCTGAAATATATCAATAAAGTTGATTCAGTATTATTTCGGCTATTTTATACAACGGAGCCTGTACCTCGACTGCACCGCAGTTAAACGCTTCCATCGGCATACCGTAAACAACGCAGGTATCTTTATCCTGTCCAACCGTGAAAGCTCCCGCTTTTCTCATACGTAGCAGACCGTCCGCTCCATCTCTGCCCATTCCCGTAAGAATGGCGCCGATAGCCAGGTTTCCCGCAACATCGGCTACGGAGTTGAACATTACGTCGACCGACGGACAATGTCCGGATACCTTTTCGCCGGGCTTTGAGGAAACATACCATCCCCGCGCGTCCTTGCAAAGGCGCAGATGACGTTCGCCTGCACCGACGACAATAAGTCCTTTTGTTAGTCTGTCGCCGTCCTCCGCTTCCTTAACGTGCATCTTACACGAACGGTCAAGACGCTCCGAATAAAGCTTTGTAAATCCCGCCGGCATATGTTGAACGATGATAACGGGCGGAGTGTCTGCCGGGAAATGCCGTATTACCTGTTCAAGCGCTTCTGTTCCTCCGGTGGAAGCTCCAAGTGCGATGATCGCGTCATCTCTTTTGACTTTTGAGCGCTTTCCGGTAGGCGGCGCGGGATTGACGGGCTTTTGCTCGCTTGTTTCCGCGTTTTGATTTGAACCTATTACCTGTTTTCTTTGAGAAACGGTTTTTTCCGCTTGTGCGGCGATTTCCGTGATATTTTTAATATTGCCCTTTGATGCGGGAGAGGCAGCTTGTTCTATTTTTATCGGAACGTTGTTAATATCGATCTTCGCGTTAGGGTGATTGGATTTATATGCTCTGCGTACAGCCTTGCAAAGCTCCGCAGCAAACAAAGCCATATCATTGTTTGTACGGGCCGCAGGCTTCGCGAGGAACTCTACCGCGCCCGCTTTTTTGCAGTCCGCCTTTCGCGCGTCCGAACTTGATACGACTATCGTGGAAATATAATACTGCGGAAGCAGCTTTTGCAGAAAATCAACACCGTCCATACGCGGCATCTCCAGGTCGAGCGTCATAACGTCCGGTTCATACTGAAGTATCATATCCCGCGCCGAATAAGCGTCTCCGGCTTTTCCGACTATCTCTATCATATCGTCCTGACGGATAAATCGCGTTAAAACTTCTCTGAAAAGTATGGAGTCGTCTACTACTAAAAGCTTTATTCTCTCCATAAAATAATCTCCTAAGCTGATTTCTTATTTTTTCCCCCACCAATGGCGGGGGAAACGCATTATTTCTCCGGGTGACGGTATATTGCCGGCTGAATATACTCAAATTTGGTGTCGGCGCGGTTTACGCTTTCCGCGTGTCCTATAAAGAAGTATCCGCCTGGCTTTACCACATCGTAAAATCTGTTTACAAGAGCCTGTTTTGTGGGCGCGTCAAAATAGATCATTACATTGCGGCAGAATATCAGATCAAATGGTTTTAGCTTATACTTGTCGGGCATCGGATCCATAAGGTTGAAGGTCTTGAAGATAACCTCGTCCTTGATGCCTTGGCAGATCTCATATTTTCCTCCGCCGAGGTCGTTAAAATAACGCGCTTTCCACTCATTGGAAAGACCCTTCATTCCTTCTTCCGTATAAACGCCGCGCTTTGCCTTGCCGATAACGTCCTGTGAAATATCCGTCGCTAATATCCGTGTGTCCCACTTTCCTTTATCCGCGCCGAAATACTGATCTATCAGCATAGCCGTGGTGTAACATTCCTCGCCGGAGGAGCACGCCGCGCTCCATATCCTGAGTATATGATCCTTTTGACAGGTCTGTGTCATATACGGAAGGATAGTGTCTTTTAAGAATGTATAATGTTCAGGCTCGCGCATAAAAAACGTGTGGTTTGTAGTGAGTTTGTTTAATATGGTGGTAACCTCGGCTCCCGTTTTATCGGAAATTACAGCGTCAAGATAATCGTCATAGCTTTTAAAACCGCGATCGTTGAGCATATTGCCGAGTCTGCCCTGCACAAGCACTTTTTTTGCGGACAGATTTATCCCGAAATTATCATACATATACTTTACGAGCCGCTGAAATTCGGCTTCGGTTATCTCCAGAGCCAACTTTTATGCCTCCTGTTCGTCAAGCAGCTTTGCAACGTCAAGAATGAGCTTTGTATTATCGTTTTCGCTGCGTATCATATATTGGATAAAGTCGTTTTCGTTGACATTTTTATTCTGCGGAGTAGCGGATATATCGCCCGTGTGGATATCCTCAACGTCCGCGACGCTGTCTACGATAATTCCTACAGAAATATCGTTAAGCGAAAGCGTAATTATGCAGGTGCGGGAGGTATACGGAATCTCCGGCTTGCCGAAGCGCGTTCTGATATCGACGATGGGCACTACCTTGGAGCGCACGTTGATTATACCTTTTATATAGTTGGGAACGTGCGGTACCTTTGTGATATGTGACATACCGATTATTTCCACAACATATTGTATTTCAATACCATAAACTTGTTCGCCGATGTTAAATGTCATTACTTTTCCGAGAATGGTATTATCAGCAGCGAGCTTTCTGTCGCCCGATTGCTGTTTTGCGACCGCTTCTCTTATCACATCATTAGTCATTGTTCAATCCCCCTTAACCTATAAGCTGATTTGTATCGATAATAAGCGAGATAGAACCGTCGCCCATTATCGTGCAGCCCGAAAGACCCTCGCCCTTGATGTTGTAGCGCGACAAATATTTCGGGAAAGGCTTTACAACTACCTGCTGTTCGCCTATAAGTCTGTCGGCAAAGATACACATACTCTTGTTGTTCGTTTCCACAAGCAGAATGATACCGTCCTCAAGATTGGTGATCTCGGTATCTATAATAAACTTTTCGTGCAGACGGAGTATCGGATAAACCACGCCGCGTATCATTATCATTTCTTTTCCGCCCGTGTCATTGAGGAGCTGGTCGGGTTCTACCTTAAAGCTCTCGCGGATCGTCGAGATCGGCACGGTGAACACAAGGTCGCCGACCGTGATCTCCATACCGTCGATGATCGCCATTGTGAGCGGTATTTTAATAATGAAGTTAGTGCCTAAGCCTTTCTTGGAGTCAACGACTATCTGACCGCCGCACTTTTCAATGTTCGCTTTAACAACGTCCATTCCGACGCCGCGCCCCGAAAATTCGGTAACGACCTCGTTTGTTGAAAAGCCCGGCAGGAGTATCATATTCTGGATTTCCTTTTCGGTGTATTCCATTTCCGGTTTGGTGAGAAGTCCCATTTTCTTTGCCTTAGCCATTACCTTTTCGGGATCTATACCCTGTCCGTCATCGGATACCGTAATAATAACTTCGCCCGAAGCGTTCTGCGCAGAGAGCTTGATCGTGCCCTTTGCGGGTTTTCCTGCGGCGATTCTCGCATCCGGGTCTTCCTCGCCTATACCGTGATCCATACAGTTGCGGACAAGGTGCATAAGCGGATCTTGAAGATTGTCGACGATAGACTTATCTACCTCGGTATCCTCGCCCTCGATAACAAAATCAACGTCTCTGTTCAGCTTCTTGCGCATATCACGAACTATTCTGTTCATTTTCTGGAAAACGCCCGCCAGCGGTACCATTCGTATCGACATAACGGTATCCTGAAGCTCGCCGGTGAGCTTTTTGAGATCGCGAGCCGCTTTATTGAAGCTCTCCAGCTCCAGACCCTCAAGGTCGGGGTTGGAAATTACCATAGACTCGGTGGTGATTATTTCGCCGACGATATCGTGAAGCGCGTCCAGCTTTGCAAGATTTACGCTTATCAGGCTCTGCTTCTGCTGAGCGCCGCCGTTGGCGCTTGCCNNCCCTTTTCAACGGCTGTCTGCTCCGGGGGCTGCTGCTCTGCGGGCTTTGCGGCGGGAGCGGTCTTTTCGGTCTTAAACTCCTGCTTTACCGGCTCGGGCGGTATATCCGCCTTGGGAGCTTCTTCTGCGGGAGCAACGGGGATATTTTCAAGCACTTCATACGACTGCACGTTCATCGCGCCGTGTATGAGATTCAAAACATAATCGATTTTGCCGTCGTGCGGGGTGAACGAAATGATAAAGCCGTTTTCCACGATCTCCTTGGAGGATTCCGCGTTGGTTTCGACGTCTTCGGGCGTATACTGGAGGAACGAACACTCATCGCGGATAGTATTAATAAGTAAGAACGCGCGGAGATTTTCCATCTGGCAGCCGTCCTCGAAGAACACGCGTACGGTGGAAGAACCANNGCCGATGTAGCTGTGTTGTCGGAGGCTTCGGGAGCTTCTCCGGACGCCTCGCTTGACAGCTTATCACGGGCATTAATCAGCTTGTTGATAAGGTCGTCAAAATTTATCGCCTCATATTCGCCGTTAATATTGTTCTGAAGTGCCTCTATCTGAGCCTTATAGGAATCGGAAACTTGAAATACGAGATCGTAAACAAAGCTTACGTCGGTGATTACGTCGGGATTTTCTCTGATGACAAAGAACATATCCTCCGCCTTGTGCGCCAGGACGGACAGATTATCAAAGCCCATCATTGCCGAAGAGCCCTTGATCGTATGCATAATACGGAATATCTCTTTGATGTCGTCGCTTTCAAAAGCGTTTGACTGTTCGGTGCGAAGCAGTATCTCGTCAAGCTGCTCCAACAGAGAGTTGGTCTCGAAGAAATACATATCAAGCATTGCTTCCATGCCGGATTCGATTTTTGCCATATTTTCAATTCCTTTCCGAATACGCTTTGCCCGATTTTTTTGCGGACGCCGCGCTTATTTTGCTAAATTAAAATTGGCACTAAGCCGATATATGTATTAAAGAACCGTTTTTCGGTCCCGATTATTTTTGTATGCCGGTAAACTTTTTTTGCAAAACCCCTTTATTATTCCGTTGAAATATGTTACAATAGAAACAGAGGCAATATTCTTTCGTTCTTAGGAGTGATGATCAGATGGCACAGATCCCACAGATAAACAATCCCATTACATCAAAAAACTATAATTACAGCCCCCGCCAGCAGCAGGACGCGAACACCGAACCGTTTGACGTCGTAAGACTTACGGGAGTCGGCGGCGCGGGCGTTAATTCCGATTCCGCTTCAAAAAGCCGCCTTGAAATGGGAAACCGCGAGCTTATTCCGCTTCAGGTGCAGGCTCCGAAAGACCCTACGCTCGCCGTGGAGATGCTTAAAGACCTGCTTAACGTCGAGGTGCTGAATCAAGCGCTTGTTACGGGTCATACCGAGCTTTACGGCAGTCTGCAAGATCTTGCCAAAGAGCTTTATGTTTCTTCCGAGGAGCTTGTCGATGAGATACAGAACCAAGAGCAGCAGAACACTATGTTCAGCGGTCACGAGTTCTACGACGTTCTCCGCGAGGTCGCTCAGACGACCTCCGACCCGAACACCAAGGAGCTTATCGGAAATCTGCTGAAATCGATAAACTTCGCTCAGAACAAGAACGAGATATTGGGCGCTCTCCGTGCGAATCTTAAATTCCTGTCGGAATACTACTCCCCGAACGAAAAGCTCTCGCAGAAGCTGCTTGATCTTTCGCAGAAATGGGGCGCGGACGACGCGGATAAATATTTTGAAATGCTCAAGGGCGAAACGCTCTCAATACTTAAAGATGTGAGCGGCAGTCTTCTCAACGATGACAAGACGCAGATGCTGATTCCGCTCATCACCCACAACCTCTCCCGCTACAACAACAACCCGTATATGTGCAAGGAACAGTTCAATCTGCTGCTTACACAGATATCTTCGGGAACTCTTCGTGAAAGCCTTAAAAATTCGTTCAACAGACTTTATGCCGCAATTTTCGATAAAAGCCCGATGCAGGATCCTCATACTGTGGAGGAGATAGCAAAAATGAACGAAGAAATCTCCAATAATAATTATACAACAAATCCTTTAAAAAATCAACCACTTTCGCAGAATTCGGACGATAAAAATTTGATTTTTGATGAGGCATCCGCTGAAATTCAGCAGAATAGCAAAATTTTAGAAGATAATATTGGTGAAATTGCCACACAAACAAAAGAGCTTATCGCGGTTTTTGACGAGGAAGGCAATCAAATCGGCTTTCAGGACCCGAACGTCAACCGTCTTTTGGACGAAAACGGAAACATTATTCCGTTCACGCCCGATCAGCCCGTGTTCGATTCGGACGGCAGGCAGGTCGGCTTGCTGCCGAGGGCGATGTTCGACGAATTCGGCAGTATGATATCGGGGCTTCCGCTTATGGACGAGAACGGCAATTTTATTCCGTATGAGCCGGGAACGCCCGTGTTTGACGAAAACGGAACCGGTATTGGATTTATGGCTCAGCCGATGTATGACGAAAACGGTGATGTGATACAGCAGACGCTTGTTGACATTAACGGCAATCCGATAGCATTTACGCCGCGTTTCCCCGTTTACGACGAAAACGGCGAGCAGGTGGGTTTTTCGGCGCATTTGTTCAGTCAAAACGGAAATATAGTGCTTAATCAGCCGCTTGTGGATACGAACGGTAATCTTCTGCCGTTTATTCCCGCGATGCCGCTTTTCGATGAATATGGCGGGGTAGTCGCATATCAGCCGCGCGCGCTGTTCGACGCGGACGGCAACCCAATTATGCAGCCTTTGGTGGACGGCGACGGCTATCCGCTTGCAGCTATTCCCCAAGAGCCTGTATTAAACGAGTTAGGAGTGCAGATAGGCTTCCGCGCGAAGCTCTTTGATAAGAACGGCAATCGTATACTTTCCGAACAGGTTTTCGATATGGACGGCAACCCGATATCTGGGGATGCGTTGGAGCCGCCGCAAGAGATATCGGGCTGGCACAAGTTTTTGAATGAACTTATGTCGGATTCGGGATATACGCAAAGGCTTAAAATGGCCGGATATAACATAGAGAATATTCTGGGAACATATAATCGCGGTAGGTTCAGCGGAATGGACGCGCTGAAGGCTCTTATTGACGGCTTGTTTATACCGAAGGAAGAACCCGAGGCTCAAGCACAGGCAAGTCTTATGCACGATGATCTTGCAAAGGTGAACACGATGCAGGAGATGATCGACACGTTGAACTCGCTGCTTCGCGATATGCCCGATGTCCCGCTTCGCGAAAGACTTTACGGTGTGTTCGTGAATATCGTGGACAAAATGGCGGTAAAGAACGAGCTGCCGCAGCACGGCGTACGTCCTCCCGTAAGCTCTACATTGGATAACCTTACGGAATTTATCCAAACGAATATCAATAATCCCGCGCTGAAATCTCTCGACAGCTTCAACGCGTCCAATCTTTTGCAAAGTCTGCTGAACGCCCCCGGAGTGTTCACGCCGCTCGCGCACTACATTCTGCCGCTTGAGGTTGCGAACACCCGCGCCTTCGGCGAGCTTTGGGTGGACAACGACGAGAACAATCCCAACAACACGCCCGGAACACAGCGCAACTATCATCTGTTTCTTACGTTCGACGTGGAAACTATCGGGCGGTTCGAGCTGGATATGTACGCGCTCGGCGAGGACGTGAACCTGTCACTGCTCTACCCGCCGAAGTTCGAGCGCGAGATAGATCCTATGAAAGACAGAGTGAACAAGATCATACGCAATATCGGCTACCGCGCGCAGAATTTTGAAACAGCACCGCTTAAAAAGCCGCATAATCTTGTGGAGGTCTTCCCGAAGATCACGGATAAGCGCGTAACGCTTAACAAACGCGTGTAGTTTAATAGCAAATAGTTGTTAGTAGTTAGTTGTTGAACGTTCGCGGTTTTGAGGACGCTCAACATATTCGCAGCGGGTATTTTTCAAAAAGTGTCAGCCGAAGTGAGCGAAGCGAACGCAGGCTGACCGGTCACGTCAGCGTAGCGCAACGGAGCGCGAAGCGCGGAGTGAGCATACGGTGACGTGATTTTGAAATTTAAATTAAAATAAGAGGATTGGATTATGTTAAAGGAGCTTTCGATAGAAAATCTTGCGGTTATAGAAAAGGCGTCCGCGCATTTTGGCGGGAGCTTCAACGTGTTCACGGGAGAAACGGGCGCGGGAAAAAGTATACTTGTCGGAGGGATTAACGCGATACTCGGTCAGCGGACTACAAAGGAAGCGGTGCGCACGGGCGCGAAAAAAGCAGTGATAACGGCATTGTTTGATGAGCTGCCGGGGGCGGTCCTGGACAAGCTGGCAGAATTGGGCTTTGCGGCTGAGGACGAGCTGCTGCTGTCACGTGAGATATTTGCTGACGGTAAAAGCAGCGCACGGATAAACGGCAGAACAGCTACCGCGGCAATGCTAAAAGAGGTCGGCGGTATGCTGGTGGACGTTCACGGTCAGCACGAGAACAGAATGTTGATGTCCAACGATAATCAGCGCGATATTCTTGATAACTACGGTGGGATAACCGAAAAACTCGAGCCGTACAGGGAAAAATTCCGAGAGTTTGCCAAGGTGCAGAAGCGGCTGAAAACGCTTCAAGAGGAGCTTAAAACACGGGAGTTGAAGATCGGGCATTTGAGCGGTATTGTAGAGGAGCTGTCCGCGTTAAATCTGGAAAAGGGCGATGGGGAGAGCCTTGAGGCGGAGCTTCTCCGCGTGCGCAACACCGCGAGGATACAGCAGTCGGTATGGGGCGCTTACAACGCTTTGTCATCGGAGGACAGCGCGGCGGCGGGCGAGCTTTTGGAAAGGGCTGCAAGCCTTATCGACGGCATTTCGGACGTTGAGCCGAGGGCGCAGCAGCTTACAGAACGGCTGCGGGCGGTCATTCCCGAAGTGAACGATATCGCAGGCGAGCTGTTTTCATTGACCTCGAACGATAACGAGGAGCGCGAGTCTGAGCTTTCGGATAAGGTTTCGGCGCTAAAGCACGCAAAGCGTAAGTATAATATGGACGCCGACGCTCTTGTCGACTATCTTGAGGAGTGTAAAGCACAGCTTGCGGAGCTTTCCGGAGCGGACGACGAGATAGACGCGCTCTCCGAGCGGCGGCACGNNAGGAGGTTCGCGTACTCGCGGACGAACTGTCCGAGCTTCGAAAAAAAACCGCTGAAAGACTGTCCGAGGAAATATGCAGACAGCTGGAATTTCTGGATATGCCGAACGTGCGGATAATATTTGCGATAAATCCCGATAAAATTACGATAAACGGTCGGGACGGCGTGGAAATGCTTATATCGGCGAACGCGGGCGAGGAGCCGCGTCCGCTTACCAAGATA
>DILZ01000090.1 GCA_002425305.1 Ruminococcaceae bacterium UBA5579 | reverse complement strand
AGCTGATCCAGCCGCCCGTAAACATCGCCGGTCGACACCGCCGATCTCCAGGAGTTTCCGGAATATCTATACCCGCCCGAATATCCCTCGCGAACGCCGTCATAGACGTTGCTGTAATTCCCGACCGAGGTTGCGATCACCGCCGACTGCACCGCGTCCTTGACGCCCGCCGAAATGGTAACGAGCCGAACGATCTGCCACAGCACCACAAAAAACATCATTCCCGCAAGAGCGATCACCACCGCCAAAGGCGCGGAGGAATAGGCTTTCCTTGAGTGAAGTAACTTAGTAATTTTTTTGATCATTTCCAATAGACCTCACTTTTTCCGCTTGCTTTCGCCGTAAGAGTCACGGGGAAACTCCCAAACTCGCCGAAGCCGATGTCCATTTTATAAGTGCAAGTCACCGTGAACTCCTGATTTAATTGCACATTGCCCGTCCGCGACCATTCAATCTTGGGAGCAATGCCCGTCCTCTCAGTTAAAACCTGCGCTCTCGCTGTGGTTTCCGAGCCGATCCTGCCCGAGATCTCCGCCTCGCGCACAAGCTCGTCGGCGTAGTTATCAAGCTGAATCTTCGCGGACACAACGGGCGCGACCGCCATAATAAGTGCCAGCACCATAACGACTACAAGCACAACGATGACAATATCGAAGTAGCCCTCGCCGCGCTTTGAACGTAATAACTTTCGCATTTTTCACCTCCATCACGCCATCGAACTCAGCGAGTCGAGCAGCTGCATTCCCATGACCACAAGGTATGTCAAGAGAAACAACATCAGCATTCCAAAGCTAAAAACGCGAATTTTAGGCGGTATCTTCGCCGCTTTTGCCTTGAGCCTTTGCAGCTCGATCAGCTTGAAATCGTGCGCCAGCATTTTGAAATATACCGCGCTGTCATCGCCGCGGATAACGGAAACAAGACCGCGCACTACGTCGGACAATTGTGCCGAGCCGATTCTCGCTTCAAATCTTGTGAGCGCTGCCTCATAGCTTGATGAACGCATATCCGCGCAGGTGACATCGAGTTCGTAAGCGAAATGCACTCCGGCGTGCTTTTTGAAGTTCTCCATTATGGACAAAACGTCGCGCGAGGTCTTTAATTCCTGCTCCACGGTAGCTACAAAGCGGGGGAGTTCCTGCTCGATAGCGTCGCGCTTTTCCCTCATCTTTTCATCTGCCTTGCCGTTCTCACGGAAATAGATCGCAACGGCAAGGATAATGAAAAACGGGATCAGCAGCGGCATAAAGAACGCGAACGGAACAGCAAGCAGAGCCACAGAAAACGCCTTTACAAACGACAGCGCCGTAAAGGTTTCGGGGGTCATTTTTATTCCGGCGGACTTCAAGGTACTTTCCAGACGGGATTTCTTGTACTTGTCCAACGGGATAATTTTTCCGAGCTTCGCCGCGATGCCGAGCATGATTGCCTCAATATTTTTTGAGAGCTTTTTGTCCTCACGCCCCGTGTTCATTACTGCTTTCGAGGTTTTGAGATAGGGGATTTTCAGCGCATTGGCGAACAGCATAAACAGCCCCGTTCCAAGCAAAACGCCGAATAAAAATAATAAAAACTGCATATTCTTCCCCCCTTATCTCTTGTACTCAATCGGCTTGGTCAGCTTAATGACAATTGCCGTAGAAACGAAAATCCCGACCGCGGATATTGCCAGCACGATCTGCCCGGCAACAGTATTCATAAGACTGTTGTACCAAGCCTTGTTCAGCATATATAACAGCGGTATGTTGCCTATAACCAAGAATGCCATTGAAATAAATTCTTTTCTCGGTCCCGTAATCAGATATTCGAGGTCGGCATTTACCACACGCATATCCGACAGCTTATTTACTATCGGAGTAAGCGTGGATTTTAAGCTGCGGTCGCTTTGGCAGAGGATAAGGCTGTCGCACCATTCATGGAACACCTCGTTGTCGATTTTGGTTTTCATATCCAAAATCGCGGCAGTGATGTCGGGATTCGACAGCTTGATCCTGCTGATGAAATTCTCGAAAACCGCCTTGACAGGCGCGTTCAGATAGTGGACATTTTCCTCGATAGAGGTTATGATGTCCTCGTTTCTGAGGTAAGCGGTCGTAATAATGGACAGCGCCGTTTCCAACTCGGACGATATTGCCTTTTTGTAGTTTGTAGCCGTAGTCTTAACGTACCAGAACGGCACGAACATCAATCCCACTGCCATAACGGGAGCAAGGAAAGCGTTCCCGATTGCAATCGAAACACATATTCCTATTGCCGCCAAACCAAGTGAGCAAGCGCAAAGGATTCCGAACATATTCGTTCGGTTGGTGAGCCTTAATATTTCCTGCGCCTCGGATATCTCACGCCTGAAAACATTCGGCTTTTTCCTTTTCGTGGCTTCGTTGATCTGCGATTTTATACTGTTCGGCTTGGCAAGAATTCTCGTAAAAATCCCCTCGGTGAACTCCATCGGCGAGATCCCGAACAGCAGAAAAAATCCGACCACCAAGCCTATAAAAGCCACCGTTAATATTGCGTTCATGCGGATTTGCCTCCTTTCAGCAATGCGTCAAGCTCGCCTTGCGGCATACCGTTTTCAAGCAGCCGTCTTTGAAGCGATTCGGAAATTTCCTCGACCTTTTCATGCGCGCCCTTGATGATAAACTTCCCGTTTTCCATGCGGTTCTCGGAGATCTTATACTGATACAGCGAGTGGTATTTCCGAGTGCCGTCCGAGCAAATCTCACATTCCATGATCTCCATAATGCGGCGCTGCTTGTTTTCAAGCTGCTTTGCGTACACGACAATGGGAAACGCCTCCGTGACCAAATTCAAAATGACCTTGTCATCCACATTCGGATATTTACGTTTGCAGAGCGTCACCATTCTGCGCCAGGTGGATTCGCATGAGTTGGAGTGAATTGTCGTTATAACGGTATGACCCGTTCTCGCTGCTTCCTGCGCGGAATCCGCCTCGCTGCTTCTCATCTCGCCGACAACGATATAGTCGGGGTGGAAGCGGAGCGCCATATCCAACAGATCGTCTTGGGAAATGGATTTGCGGTCGTCCTCGGATTCTCGCGTTATGGTGTGGACGACCTTATTTAAGATTTTCCCTTTGCTGTCACGCACTACCAAGTCCAACTCGCGGGAGCCGCTTTCAATCGTAAGAATTCGCTTGTCGTAAGGGATAGTGGAAAGCAGCCAGCCCGTCAGCGTTGTCTTTCCGCTTGACGTAGCTCCTGCAACAGTCGTTGAAACGCCATAACGGACGAGTGCGGAAAGCAGCTCCATCATATCATCGGTCGCCGTTCCCGACTTGAGGAAGTCCTCTTTCTGCAGCTTTTGTGCGTTGACAATACGGATCGAAGCCGCTACGCCGACATCTTCATCGACAAGCGGAGTTTTCAGCACGGCGATGCGGATATTTTTCGAAAGGTGACCGAGTATAGCGGGCGAGGTGTTATCCAGAACCATTCCCGAAACATGGAGCATTCTGCGGACAACATTGATTGAGTGATCGGGAGACTCGAACTTCTCGTCCAGCTTGACGTTTGTGCCGTTGCTGTACTGGACTTCGATGTCATCCCAACTGTTAATGTTAATTTCCTCAATCCCCGTGCCGAAAATATATTTTGTAAGGAAAGAAAACTCCGCCATTTCGGTGTACAGCTTATCCACAAGCTCCGTCTGCGTAAGCCCCTCAACGGAAATACGGTAGTCGAGCAGATATTTACCGATGTACCGCTTGACCTGCAGCTTGACCTCGTCATTTCCTGAATTCACATTATTGATCCCGTCAATGACCAGCGCGGAATATTTGCTCGAAATGTACGACTGCACCTCGTTCAGCACATCGGAGAATTCGCGTTTCTTATCCGATTTAAAGAACAAGTTTTGTGTGTTAGAATTTGTAGTCAGACTCATATTTCAAACACCTCGTTTGCTATTTTTGAAACAGCCTTACGGAAGTCCTTGCTGTCCTTTTCGGTCAAGCCGCCGAACAGATTTCCCGCAAGAAACTGCTTATAAACCTCATCGGAATGCGGAATTCTAAAGCTGACGCCGCCAACGACCTGCTCGATGTTCTCATCTGCCTGAAACTCATCGACATTGCTTGCCGCCTTGTACTGCTTGTTGGCGTTGAATTTATTGTCCAATAAAAGTGGAAGCTGCGAGTTCAAATAGGAGATTGACTTCAAATCGCATGAAACCAAACGCAGTACTGCGTCGGATTCGATAAGAGATACCGCCGAGAGCGCGTCATTGGTTATATTACTCGTGCAGTCGATGATGATATAGTCCGCCATATGGCGCAGCTCCTCGAGAAGCTCCCGCGCCTGTGTTTCCGTGTACGGCGCATAGCTGAACGCGTTTTCTCCTTTCAGCATGGCAAGCATGGTGAGATACTCGTTTTTCTTGTGAAGGATCGCATTCTGCTTGATGAGGTTCTCGTCCACATGGGCCGCGCCGAGAATATTGCCGAGCGAGGTTTCCGCTTCGAGATCGGACGGCGGGCATACATAGGGCAGAGGCGGCGCGGACATATCCGCAAGCACAAGAATGACATTCTTTTTCTGTGATGCGATGTACCGTGCCAGCTTAACGCTCATGATAGTCTTACCGGAGGAGGGACTGCCCCATACAGCGAGGATTTGGTTATCCCGTCTGTCGGGCGGAAGCTCGAAGCAGTCGTTCTCGGGATTGGCGAGGTCGAATTCGAGATCCAGCTCCTCATCGTCGTCACCGCGTGAGATCAAGGATTTAAACAGATTCGGCATCGGAAGTCACCTCCGTATCGGAATTATCATCCGAATTATTTTCGGGATCAATAATTATTTTATCAATCTCGGAATTGCTTTCGGGAATGCTCTCGTCGGAATTCCCCTCGGGATTCTTATCCTCGGTAATCTCGCTCTGCGAAGGCTTCTGCGGTACTTCGGGCTTGTTGGTGATTTCGTTTTCTTTTTCATTTTCCTTTCCTGCCGCCAATTCTGTCAAATATTTCTCCTGCGCCGAAATAAACTTCTGCGCGTTTTCAGCCGTTCCGCGGTATACAAGCGAAATGTGAATTTCGCCCTCCGCTTCCAGTTCAGCGAGGATATTCGCCTGTTCAGGGGTTACGAGCAAGGTCACGGTTTCGGGCAGCTCGGTTTCTTCCTTGCCGTCGGGCTTTACGGTAACGGTTTCGTCATCGTTGCCTTTCTTGTCGGTCACAGCGATAACCTCAACGTACTGTAATTCCTCTGGAATGACCGTTTCGCCCTTTTCCTGATAATCGACCGCGATCACCGACACGATATCTCCCGAAATGAGCTTGCCCGAAAGACCGCCCGCAAAAGAGGGGATTGTGATCGAGATAGCGCGCTTTTCGCCCGTCAAGCCGTATAAATAGATGTTTTCCGAAGCGGGAGTATCGCTTATTTTTGTCGCAAGAACATACTCGTTTTTCAGCATTTCCGCTGCCGCGTACTTTCCGACAACGTCCTCGGATTTCTGCATGACCTCGGAGGGCATATTATACGCTCCGACTTCAACGACCTCGATGTCCTTAGAGGTGATCTCCTGCCCGATTTTCAAGTCGTTCTTGATCCTCACGATCTTCATCGTGCTGCTCTTGCTCGCGTTAAAAAGAGGAGTGATCGCAAAGCAGATGATAAGCGACAGCGCAATGCATACTACACCGAGTACCGTTCTGTTTTTCAAAAATTTCATTGCCGTATTCCTTTCACAAAATAACTGTTGTCAATACATAACCAAAGGTTATAAACGGCACAAACGGCAGACTCTTATCTGCCGTTCTGCCGCGGAGCTTCTGCACAATTGCGGAAACTCCATAAAAAATGAGCATGGATATCTGCGCGAAAAGGAGCAGCGCGAAGCTGCCCCAAAGTCCGCAGACCATGCTCAGAGCCGCGATCAGCTTGACATCACCGCCGCCGATCTTCCCCGTAGCAAGCGCCACAGAGAAAAAGATAACGGCGACGATTATACCCCAAAAATTTTGGATATTGAAGTGAAAAAACGCCGAAATAAGCACTCCGGCACTGATCCAATTCGGAATTTCACGGGTTCGTATATCCATAACGGAGCCGATGCCAAGCAGAACCGCGACCACTACAAATTGCAGTGCTGCCATTATCCCTTAAAGTTGAACATATCCTTAACCTTTTCGGTCACAGTGGGCATGATGGTTTCGCCGAACAGCGCGTAGAGACCGCCGAGCAGCAGCGCGCCGATAACGACAGCGATCAGAATCTTGATACCGCTGTCCACGAAATTCTCGCCGCGGTTTGCAGCAAGCATGGTGTTGCTGCGGATTGCGAGTCTGAACGCTGCCGCATTGACTGCATCACGGCTTCTCTGCATCTTACGGCATACCGCCGCCTTTACGCTGCTGAACTTTGCCTTTACCGCCTTTGCGGTCGCCTTGATGGTGTTAAAAATCTTTCTCATAAAAAAATCCTCCATAAAATATTTAAAAAAATCCCGGGCAAAGCACCGATGTCTGATCCGATAAATTCGACAAATAAATGCGGCTCGATCTCTGATCCCCAACGGCGCAAATAATTCCCGACAATTTTAATTACATCGACATCGTCGGAGCAGCCTCATATGTCTGCTCCGGCTGCGAAAAATTTGCGTTGGACTGCTCCTGAATCTGTACGATAGCCTGCTTATACGCTTCTGCAACCGCACCGTTGAGCTGCTTTCTCAGCTCCGCGGTCGTAGGGAAGCAGATATCGTGATACTCGCCGTCCTGTCCTTTCTGCGAAGGCATGGAAACGAACAAGCCGTTTTTGCCCTCCATAACGCGGATATTTCTTACCGCAAAGCAATCGTCGAGATTCGCCGAAGCGATTGCCTTTACATTGCCCTCACCGGGCGTTAAGCTGTTGATCCTGACATCAATTTTCATGTTTCCTCCGATCCGCAAGCGTCCGCGACTGCACCGATAATGATCACGATTATTACGACCGTTAAAATGATTGACCCGATATCTGATTCCTCATCGGCGCATTCCGCGCTTGCAATATCGCAGAAAGGACAGGACGGCGNNGCCAGAAACACGACCGCGATCAGCACCAGAAGCCACATTCCGAGCTTTTCCATTATCCCTTGAAGTTGAACATATCCTTGACCTTTTCGGCCACGGTGGGCATAATGGTTTCTCCGAACAGCGCGTACAGTCCGGCGAGCAGCAGCGCGCCGATAAC
>DILZ01000087.1 GCA_002425305.1 Ruminococcaceae bacterium UBA5579 | reverse complement strand
GAAGAAGCTCCCGGCGATGTTGAGACTGCCGCCGTCGCTACGTTGCCCGCGATTATCTGAATGTCGGGGAACGCGTTCTTCACCTTATCGAGCGTTACCATAATATTCTTTGAGTGTCCGTGCGCCGAATCCAACACGAGAACGTCAGCCTGCGCCTTGATGAGCGCTCCCGCGCGTTCCAGCACGTCGGGCGTGATACCGATAGCCGCGCCGCAGTCNNTCCGTTGTCGCGGGCGGTGTTGGGGTACTGCACCGATTTTTCGATATCCTTTATTGTGATAAGTCCCTTTAAATTGCCGTTTTCGTCAACAATGGGGAGCTTTTCTATCTTATGCTTGCGTAGTATATCCTGCGCCTGATCGAGAGTAGTCCCGACGGGCGCGGTGATGAGGTTCTCCTTCGTCATCACCTCTCCTATCACCTGGTTGGGATCGGAAATAAAGCGGAGATCACGGTTGGTAAATATTCCCACCAGCTTGCCGTTTTCTACTATCGGCACGCCGGATATCTTATACTTGCCCATCAGCTTGTCCGCGTCGGTGACGGTATCGGACGGAGAAAGGAAGAACGGGTTCACGATAACTCCGTTTTCGGAACGTTTTACCTTATCCACCTCTTCCACCTGACGATCTATCGTCATATTTTTATGTATAATGCCAATGCCGCCCTCGCGCGCTATCGCGATCGCCATTCTCGATTCGGTGACGGTATCCATTGCCGCCGTCATTATCGGCGTGTTCAGCTGTATCTTCTTTGTTAACTGCGTTTTGATGTCGATCATATTCGGTGTAACGTCGCTTTTTGCGGGAATAAGCAATACGTCGTCGAATGTAAGCCCCTCTTTGATGAATTTTTTGTCGAAATCACAATTCAACATAATTACGTTCCCTCCCAAAGATAAATTTCTTCTTTCGTTATATTAAATTATATTATACTACAAACCGCTTTTTTTTTCAAGAGCAAGGCTGAATAAAAATAACCAAATATATTCGTTTTTTTTCGCCGCGTTTGGAACATTTTAACGCACTTGCTGAAATTTTGCAAAAAAGTGGGTTTTCGCTCTTGACTTAATTGAGTATTTATTATAAAATATAAACGTATGGTGTAAAACTCGTTTTTATCGCTTTATCCGGCTGAACCGCAAGCGTGCTCGCGAGCATAATCTCCGGACCCGCAAAATAACGCGCGATAAATACGAATATTGCGAAAAAAAGGACTGATAATTATAGAAACCGCGATATCCGCCTCGCTTCTCGCAAGCGATCTTATAAATCTTGAACGTGAAATAGAACGCTGCGAGGACGCGGGCGTCGACCTTATCCATTTCGACGTAATGGACGGACGATTTGTCGAGCAGATAACGTACGGCTCGCCTGTGCTGAAATTGATAAGGAAGATCACCCGCCTGCCGCTGGACGTTCACCTTATGGTTGAAGACCCGACAAAACAAATAGAGCTTTTTGCGGACGCGGGCGCGGACATCATCACCGTCCACGCCGAAAGCAGCTGCGACGTCCCGCGCTGTCTGGAGCGCATACACGAACGCGGCGTTAAAGCGGCTCTTGCCATAAAGCCGAAAACATTTCCGGAGGTCGCGCTCGACCACATTTCGTTATGCGATATGATACTCGTGATGACGGTAGAACCGGGCTACGGCGGTCAGAGCTTTATTCCCACGATGATGTCAAAGGTGAAAATGATAAGAGAATATGCGGATAAAAACGGTTACACGTCGCTTGATATTCAGGTGGACGGCGGAATAAACACCGAAACCGCTCCCATTGCAAGAATCGCGGGCGCAAATATATTGGTAGCGGGCACGGGGCTGTTTAAATCAAAGGATATGCGCGCAGTAACTGCCGCGCTGAAAGGATAAGGCAATGTTGAAGTTTTCCGAACGGGAACCTCGCGGGGTATATCTCGAAAGGTTTGTTATAATGGCGTTTCTGTTGGTGCCCGCAGTGTTCCTTCAGGGAACGCGCGCGGCGCTTGTCGCCGTAATAAGCGTCCTTTCGTGTATGATAACGGACGCGTTGTGCTGCTTAATGCGGAGAATTAAATACGACGTCAAGGACAGCACCGTACCGTTCTGGGGACTTGCGGCTGCTATGATGATGCCCTCGACCATTTCCGCAGGGCTGATAATTTTGTCCTCGATCTTGTGTGTTGCCGTGGGAAAGCACCTTTTCGGCGGCTCGGACAACATTATCTTCTGTCCTCCCGCGATATCCACAGCGTTTCTTATAATCTGCTATCCTGCGGATATGCTCTATTTCGCGAAATACGGCGAGAAAGTGGCGGCATTTTCACAATATTCCGGTACCTTCAGCCGCTCTATCGAATACTCGCTTACACTCCACGGCGTTCCGTCGCAAAGCATCGGGGATATCCTTATGGGCTTTGCTCCCGGACCTATTGCCACGGTTTATATCATAATTATTTTGGTATGCGGCTTGTGTATGGCTTTCCGCCGCAGCAACAGCGGATTTGTTATCTTTCCCTGTCTGCTTACGGCAAGTCTGCTGGCGTTCCTTTTTCCGAGAACGGGTATGACGGGGTTTGCCTCGGCAGCATACGAGCTTTCCTCGGAATATCTGGTCTTCGGAACCGTATTTCTTGCCGCCGAGCCGTACAGAATACCACAGCGGACAGCGGGCAAAATTATTTACGGGGTTATGCTCGGCTATATCACGATGATGTTCCGTATGTTTGGCAAGACCGAAGGCGCATTTATTTTCGCGCTGCTCATTATGGGTGCTCTTTGCAGCAGCTTAGACCGCGTTGTGGAAAATGTGGTTTATTGGAAAAAAACCTATCTCAACTCATTCGAGAAATCCAAAAAACAGATACAGCACGGCACACCTAAGCTTACCGATACGCAGGAGATCGTGCTGCCGGAAAAATACCGCTTTAATACCCCGCCTATCGACGGCAAGGTCACTAAAATAAAACGCGGGCGTCATTCCGAAAAAAGCTCCGGCAAGGACGGCTCGCAAATAACCGAAAACACAGTCAAGGCGGAAAACGAGGAGGACAAGAAAAATGAGCAGCAATAAATTCTCCCCGAGCCTTGACGGTCTGTTCAAGCAAAATATCGTGCTGATGAGCGGACTTGTGACCGCGCCGGTCATCGTCGCGGCGACCTCCGGCGAACGCGCCCTTGTGCTTGTGCTGAGCTTTTTTTTGATGAGCTATACGAGTATCCTGCTATGCCGCTTCATTCCGCGCAAAATAGTTTATACCGTGAGGACGATGCTTTACGCGACAGTCGCAGCGGTGATGTTTATCCCGACGGTGCTGCTGCTTGAGATGTGGTTTCCCGAAACGACAAAAAGCGTTATCGTATATATAGAGCTGCTCACCGTAAACTCGCTTTTACTCGCGAAGACCGAAAGCCGCTTTTACCTTCTGCCCTACGGTCAGATGGCGGTGGACGCTCTGATATATATTCTCGGCTATGCCGTAGCTGCATTTGCCGTTGGAATAATACGCGGACTGCTGGCGTATGGAACATTATTTGGTATGCGCTGCTTTGATCCGCTTATGCCTGCGGCGAAATCCCCGTTCTTCGGGTTCCTCCTTGTCGGGATACTTGCGGCACTCTGCCGCGCCGTATCCGGAAAGCGTGTGAGAGCTAAAGCAATGGCAGACGCCTCCTCCGATATCCGAAGGGAGGGAACACAATGACGCTCAGCACCGTTCTGGCTCGTATCGTCACTCTTGCGATGACCTCTATCTTTTTACAGAACGCCATATTCGACAGGGCGTTCGGCGCGAACGTTGCTATCTACGCCTCGCGCAAGGAATCCCACGTTACGGGATTTACGCTTGGCATCACCGCGATGACCACAGTCGCCTCCGCCGTTACCTATTTCATAGACAAGCCTCTGCTGAAAACAGAGCACGGATACTATTTCCTGCCGCTTATCTATGTGGGAGTTATAGGCATACTTTATGTCGCGGGGCTTATAGTTTTGTGGAAGTATTTCCACAGCACCTATAAGCGCGTAAGAAAATACGCGCATCTGGCAATATTCAACTGCGCGGTGATCGGTGCGCTGTTTATCGATTCCAATTACGGGAGCGATCTTCCCGGATATATCGGATACGGGTTCGGCTCGGGAATAGGCTTTTTCCTCGCCTGCTTTTTGATAAACATCGCGCACGAGCGTCTGGACTCAAACAAAATACCCCGCATTTTCCGCGGATATCCGATAATGCTTATTTATATAGGTATAATTTCGCTGGCACTGAACGTTCTGACGGGCTATACCTCGGATTTTTAAATGAAAGGAGAAATTCAATAATGGCGCCCAAAAAAACCAACATCAAAATAAAACGCAGCAAGTTCAATCTCTACAACAAGAAAAAAAGCAAAGCCCGACGGGCTTTAAGAATCATAATCACCATCGTCGTCGTATGCGGTTTGGGCGTGTTGGGATACGGTCTGGGTAAACCGATCATCAAATATCTCCAGGACAATAATTCCTCGCGGCAGGAATCGGATACCTCTGCACTTCTTTCAAGCATTATCAATTCCGAGCTTATGTCAAGCACTGCCGACGAGATGTCAAGCACAAATTCCACATCGGAAACGAGCGAACCCGTTCCGCTCCCGCATATCTCCGAAAAGATATACTTCCTTTCCGACAGCGCCGTTTCAAGCGAAAGCTCACTCGCCACGGAGCTTGCCAAAGCAAAGAGCGAGGGCTGCTCCGTTGCGGCGGTCACGGTAAAAGACACCACGGGCTTTATGCTCTATAAAACGAACATCGCGGACGTTAAGGACACCGAGGTCGTATCGGGAACGCTTTCGGCATCGCAGATAGCGTCGCTGATAAGCAAGGAGGGACTTGTTCCCGCCGCGAGAATAAACACGCTGATGGACAGGCTAAGCCCGCCCTACGTTGACGGAAGCTATCGGATAACAGCGGAGCAGGGCGGAGGAAGCTGGCACGACAACAAGCCCGAAAAGGGCGGAAAGCTATGGCTCTCTCCGTTCAAGACGCAAACCGCGCAATATATAGGCGATATCACAAGCGAGCTTTCGGCTGCGGGATTTAAGCACATTATCTGCGCGAACACCCGCTATCCCGCGTTCCACACAGTGGACATCACGACATACCTCACCGATCTTCCGCTGACAGACAGCGCAAAGCGCGCTCAAGCGTTGTGGAACGTTGTAAGCTCCGCCAAAAGCTCCGCCGAAAAGAACGGCGCGGAGCTGTGGTTGGAAATGAGCGGCACGAGCCTTATCGCCGAATCGAAAAACTGCACCGACGCGGAGCTTGTTTGGGACAAGACACAGCTTAAAACCATCAAGATCGCCGTGAATTACGACCTTACAAGCAGCACGCCCGGCATAACGGACACCTCCGATGCCTCAAGCTCGACCGGCGTTTCCGGATCGCCCGATTACAATCGCGCGAAGGACTTTGCGGTAAAGGCGAAATCGGTGCTGAACGACGCGCAATTTGCCGTGCGGCTGCCGCAGACGCTTACCGGCTCGGCTCTTGACGATGTGAAAAAGGCGTTTTCCGAAGCGGATATCACGATACTTTAACGTATGTAAGCCGTTCTGGCATTATATAATTTAAGGCAACAAAAGAAAAACAGGAGGAACTATGAATAATTTGATTTTTACAATGTCACAGGCTTCCGCTAACGCGGCGGACGCAGCAGGCGCGGCAACCGGAGCAATGGGAATTCTAACGCTGATAATACCGCTGGTGCTTATGGTGCTGATCTTCTGGCTGCTGATAATCCGTCCGGAGAAGAAGCGCACCAGAGAATTGCAGAGTATGCTGAACAATCTTCAGATAGCGGACGAGGTCGTTACAAACGGGGGCATAATCGGACTGGTCGTTAACGTAAGCAACGATACCGTGCTTATTGAAACGGGTTCTAACCGCACCACTATCCGCGTTATGAAATCCGCGATAGCAAAGTGCAACACTCAGCACGAAACCGTGTCCTCTGCTCCCGAGGAGACCGTTAAAGCGAAAAGCTCCAAGGGCAAGACCGAGATCAAGTAATGGGCGAGGATCTCAGGGTAGTAAAGACCAAAAACTCGATACGCGATGCGCTATTTGAATTGATGAGCGAAAAGGAGCTTGCGAAAATAACTATTTCGGAGATCTGCGTCCGGGCAAAAATAAACCGCAAGACGTTTTACAGTCACTACCGCTCTCCCGCCGACGTTATCGAGGAGCTGGAGAATGAGGTTTTGAACGAGTTTTCCGCGATACTTCGGCGCAGCGGAGAATCGCTGCTCGATATCGGAACGGCTATCCGTGATATCAGCGCGACGATAGAACAGCGCCGCGATTTCTTCAAGCGGCTTATGCGGCAAAATCCCGAACTGTTCAACAAGGGCAAGATAAAGGCTATGCTTTGCAGAGTTATAACGGTGTCGCTCAAGAACGCGGGGGTGCTTACGGATAATGAAACAGCTCTTAAGGCAGCGGCTGAATTCTCGATCTCGGGAGTGCTGGCGCTGTATTCGGCGTGGTTTGACAACGACTGCGCGGACAAGCTCTCGTTTATTACCGACACCGCCGTTAATATGGTAACGCGCGGGCTTTCGGCATATGTTTCTGATGATAAGCTGGCGGCTATGAAATTGAGCTGAACATAACTGACTTTTAAGGAGATCATCAAATGGCTAAAAAAGAGAAGTTGCTTTCGGTAAGAGGTATGGTGTTTGCAGCGGTATTTGCGGCGCTTATCTGCGTTGCCGCGCCGTTTTCGATACAGGTAGGACCTATTCCGATAACGCTGGCGACATTCGCTATATATTTCACAGGAGCTGTCTTCGGCGCAAAGCGCGGCACTCTCGCCGTTATTGTGTATATTCTTCTGGGAGCGGTCGGACTTCCAGTGTTCTCCAACTTTAACGGCGGCTTTGGGGCACTGTTGGGACCCACGGGCGGCTATATAATCGGATATATCCCGCTGGTGCTTATCACAGGCATTTTCTCCGATATGAACACGAAAAAGCATTGGACGATGATAGTGGGTATGCTGTTGGGAACAGTGGCGCTGTACACCTTCGGCACAGCTTGGTTTATGATACTGACGGGCAAAGACCTCGGCACGGCGCTGACGCTGTGCGCACTGCCGTTTATTCCCGGCGACGGAATAAAGATCGTGTGCGTTTCGGCTATCGCCATTCCGCTGAAGGATCGGCTCAACAGAATAATGCTCGCCGGTGAAAAGCGCAGATAAACGGTAATTTCACGATATTTTGCGCTTCTGTATTTGTTGTGCAAAATATTCAAAAACAAAACCTAAATTTTGTACAAAAATATTGTTGCAAATTTCGTGAAATAATGGTATAATTTATCTGTAAGAAAATTTGTAAGATAGTATTGCAGCCCGACTGCATACTTCTTAATATATTTTCCCCAATTATTTTCAGCCGATCATCTGTTTTCCCCAAACAGACGGCAATTGATTTAACTTTCCGCAGACACCCCCTTGTCTGCGGTTTTTTTCTTTACTAAAATTTGTTTGACATTTTCGTTTCTTTTTTTGAGGTTTAGTAACAGAAAATGATAAAAAAATCTTGCAATTTAACTGCTTATATGCTATAATAATATTAAATAGAATCCTGTATCTCATTTAGAAAGGCGGAAGAATATGGCTAACGAAAACATTCAGAGATCGGCGCTTGCTGAGGGCATAGCATTTATGGATAAATGCCTTGACGATATGCTTGCCGACTTGCGCAAGGAGGCTCACAACGCGATCGATATGGACGATTGGAACAAAGCGGAGGAGATCATCGCTCAAACCAAAAACGACATTGTCGCTATCGAGAGCCTTAAAACCAAGTTCGCGGAATTTAAGGCTGAGGCTGCAAAGCTTGGATCGTCCAATAACGACAAGGCGGAAGAAACTCGGGACGCTGCTCCCGAACCCGCTGAGCAGCCCAAACCGGTTGAGGCAGCAAAACCCGCCGAGCAGCCCAGGTCTGTTGAAACTCCAAAACCTGCTGCGCCCAAGCCCGCCGAGCAATCCAAGCCGACGGAAGCTCCAAAGCCTGCCGCGCCCAAGCCCGTCGAGCAGCCAAAGCCGGCGGAAGCTTCAAAGCCTGCCGTGACCAAGCCCGCAGAGCAGCCCAAGCCTGCTGAAGCTCCGAAGCCTGCTGCACCAAAGCCCGCAGAGCAACCAAAACCGGTAGAAGCTTCAAAGCCTGCCGAGCAGCCCAAACCCGCTCCGGCAGCAAAACCTGCCGCGCCTAAGCCTGCAGCCGCCAACCCGGAAATGAATATGGATATACTTGATATGGATATGTCTGACTTTGAACCCGCGCCCAGACCGAAAAACCCGATAATTGACGCGTGTGAGGAGCTTATCACCAAATTTCCGTTCTCAATGCGGCTTATCTACTCAAACGATAAAATAGGCAGATTCTTCACGACCGATGACGTCATTGCCGAAAACGATATGAGCAAGCCCGTTCAGCTTACAAACGGCTTGTGGGTGGAAACCAATATCCCGGAGGAGCGCGTTCAGGCGTTTATTCGCGGAATTACCCGCTATTGTGAGGAATCGGTGAATATGTAAACATACACCACGACTTGTGGTATTATCTTGCGGTTCTCCCCGCCT
>DILZ01000056.1:3680-4826 GCA_002425305.1 Ruminococcaceae bacterium UBA5579 | reverse complement strand
CTTCCTATGGCTTCCATAACAAAGGTGATGTGTCTGCTGTTATGGGCGGAGGATATCAAGGACGGAAAGCTCAAGCCGGAGGACAAAGTAAGGGCAAGCTCGTATGCTTCAAGCGCGGAGGGCAGCGTTATCTGGCTCGAGCCGGGCGAGGAAATGACGGCGGCGGAGCTGCTGGAGGCTGTTATTATCTCCTCTGCGAACGACGCGTGTATCGCGCTGGCGGAGCATACCTCGGGCAGCGAGGCTCAGTTCGTCAAGCGTATGAACGAGCGCGCCGCTGAGCTTGAACTGAAGAACACCCGCTATACGAATTGTGTCGGATTTGACGACAACGGACATTATTCGACGGCATATGACATTGCCGTAGTCACGGCGGAGCTTATGAAGCACGACGTTTACCGAGGCTATATGCTGACGTGGCTCGATTATCTGCGCGGCGGAAGAACTCAGCTCGTGAACACAAACAAGCTGATACGCACATATAACGGTATTCTTGGCGGGAAGACGGGTACGACCGACAACGCGGGGTGCTGCGTTACGGTTTGCGCGGAGCGCGGAAATATGCGGCTTGTGGCGGTAACGCTGGGCAGCGAAAGCGACGACGAGCGTTTTTCCGACGTAAAGGAGATGTTGGATCACGGGTTCGGGGCGTTTGAGAAGTTCACGCCGGAGATCGACCTTACGCAGGTGAAATCCATACCGATAACGCGCGGGATTACCGACGAAACCACGCCGATAATCAAAACACAAGGAGTAGAGTGCGTTATAAAAAAGGGCAGGGCTGCGGACGTAAAATACGAGTACACCTTTGTTGAGGAGCTGGAAGCGCCCGTAAAGAAAGGGCAGTTTATGGGGGAGTATCTGGTGACGCTGGACGGTGCGGAGGTGTTCCGTTCGGAAATTGTGGCGAAAGAGGATATTCCGCGGCTGAATTTTCTCAGATGTATGCACTTGATCTTCCGGGAAATTTTTTCAAATTAACAACATTATTTTGGAATATTTCGCCTTGATTTTGTAAGACTAAAGTAGAGGCGGTTTAAAGAAGAAGCGCGATGTAAATTTATTCCGAAAGGGTTTGATATATTGAGAAAGTTGACGGTAATATTATCGGCGGCGGTTGCCGCAGCGTCGGTAAGCGCGTTTGCT
>DILZ01000056.1:2727-3608 GCA_002425305.1 Ruminococcaceae bacterium UBA5579 | reverse complement strand
CCTCGTTTTCCTATATTGGGCAGCGTGAGATAACCTCTTCGCTGCCGCTTGTCATTGAACGCTTTTCCGTTAAGGTCGGTGATGAGGTAAGCGTCGGGGACGAGATAGCCACCGTCGACAGAAGATCCTCGGCGGCGCTGATAGAAAGCCTCGGGCAGGTGCGAATGTTGGCGATCCCCGCGTCAAATATCGAAACGGCAATAGCGATGATCCCCGAAAAGATAACAAGCGACTGTGAGGGGCGGGTGATATCGGTTGCTCCGACGGGCGCGGCTGTTCAAAGCGGCAGCAGTATCGCCGGTATTTCCAAAACCGAGGTGATGAGCGTTGTGGCGGCAATAAGCGAACTTGATATTTCAAAGGTGCAAACGGGGCAAAAGGCGCAGATAACGCCCGCCGCGTATCCCGACGAGATAATTTACGGCACGGTGACGGACATCGCTCAAACGGCACGCGACCAATACAACGGGGCGGTATTGGAGACGGTAGTGGACGTTACGGTAACGCCCGACGCCCCCGACGAGCGTCTGAAATCCGGGCTTTCGGCGGACGTTGAGATAGCGCTCGGAGAGCCGCGTGATATCTGCGTCGTGCCGTATTCCGCCATTGGACAGGATGACAGCGGAGAATATGTTTACGTTTACGAGGACGGATGCTCCGTTCGGCGCGATATTTCCACGGGCGCGGAATTTGCGGACGGCGCGGAGATCATCTACGGAGTTTCTCAAAGCGATATTATATTCAAGGAGCCTGAAAAGATCGCCAACAGAAGTTATATTCGTATTGCGGAGAACGAGCAATAGCGCAACAATTTACTGCAATGCATTGGGGAGCAGTTAAATGAGCTTTGGGAAATAATCAGCATAGCGGCGACACGGCAA
>DILZ01000056.1:1455-2622 GCA_002425305.1 Ruminococcaceae bacterium UBA5579 | reverse complement strand
CTAGACAAGATTTTGAAAATCTTTTAAAATAAGGAGATGACGGTTACGAAATCGATAATAAACATATTTCGCAGCAGGACGCGCTCTTTGCTTACGATGGCGGGGATAGCGGTCGGAGTTTTCGCGGTAGTACTGATATCGACCGTCGGAGCGGCGGGCACTGCCGAGGTAAGCTCAACGCTGCTGACGATGGGCGTGGATACTCTGCTTGTGCAGTCCTCGGACAAAACGGTATCCGCGACGCTTACCGAAAATGACGTGACGGAGATCGGGAAGCTCAAGGGAGTAAGCGACGTAATGCCGCTTATGGCAAGCGTGACCGAGGCGAAGATGCTCGACCGCCGTCTTGATTCATATGTGTGGGGCGTGGACAAGTCCGCCGACAAGCTGATATCGCTGGAGGCAGCGCACGGCAGGCTTATCAATAACGCCGACACTGCGGCGCGGGCAAAGGTCTGCGTTATTGACGAGGCGTTTGCGCTTGAAAGCTATGGGCGAAGCAATGTTGTCGGGAAGAAGCTGAAGATGTTCTTAGGCGGCAAATTCCACGAGTTCGAGATAGTAGGGATAGCGAAATCGGGGTTGTCGTCGCTGCAAAATATGCTCGCGAACATAATGCCAAGATTTATGTATATTCCTATTACGACTATGCAGAGCCTTTGCGGGCGCACCACCTACGACAAGATAGCAGTGAAGCTGGACGACCCCAATTCCGACGCGNNTACGGGAAGGCTGGACGAGCTGCACGGCTGCAAGGACGGCTATGAGTGCAACAATCTGCTTGCGCAAAAGGGTCAGCTCGATGATATTATGATGATAGTGACAACCGCGCTGTCGCTTGTCGCGGGGATCTCGCTGGTCGTATCGGGGATATCCGTGATGACTACAATGATGATGAGCGTCGGAGAGCGAACCCGTGAGATCGGCATAAAAAAAGCTATCGGCGCAAGACGCCGCGACATCTGCGCGGAGTTCCTTTCCGAGAGCATTATTATGACTATGTTGGGTTCGGCGGCGGGCATCGCGCTGGGACTTCTTGTGTCGTTTGTCGGGTGTATGGCGGTGGGAGTTCCTTTTTTGGTGAACGTTCGTTCGCTGTTGGTATCGGCGGGAGCAGCGGCGGCTATCGGCGCGGTGTTCGGCGCGTACCCTGCCGTTAAGGCGGCA
>DILZ01000056.1:0-1427 GCA_002425305.1 Ruminococcaceae bacterium UBA5579 | reverse complement strand
AATAGTTGTTAGTTGTTAGTTAAGTAAGAAGTATTTGGCTTGCGTTACAAACATTAACTAACTACTGACTACTATTCTCTATAAAACTAAACGGGAGCAAAATGAAAAAACAATGGTCGTTTTTCTGGACAATTTCGTTTTTATGCGCGGCGGCGGTCACGGCCGGCGCGATATTCGNNCGTCTTTCGACTGCGCTCTGTGCCGCCGCCGTTTTGTCGGGCGCGGCGGTGTGGGCGTATTTTTTTGCGCGGTTTCGTTTGGTGGAATATTCGGACGACGGAGAAAAAATTATTGTTCGCGGCGGCGTTTTTATTAAAAAGGAACTCGTGCTGCCAAAGACTAGTGTTTTGTGGCACACGACAGTGAAAATCGGCTCTGTTGTGCTGTTTTCCGTGCTTCATACCGTGTCGGGGAACGTTACCGTATTTGCGTTACTTAATTAACGAACATAAGTTTTAAACGTTTTTAACAGAGTTTTCAACAATTTGTAATCGTCCCCGGCGTTGAAAATCGGCTTGTGTCCGACGTTGTTAAAAGTTTGACCCTCTGCTTAAAAAAGTAAAGGGTCTTTTTAATCAATTTAGGTTCGCTTAACAGCCGTCATTTTTGCCGTCGCTTACGGCCTTAGGCAAAAAATCATATAACTCGCTGTAATTTTCCGCCTCTGAAGCGTTTGGATCTGCGGGGATAAGCCCGGTGCAGTCCTGCCCCGAGGAAACGTGCATCATATCCTCCTCGTCAAAGCCTTCCTTGTCGTGCGGATCGGGATAGGGAAAACTCATTTTATCAGCTCCTTTCGCGCCAATACTAATTCGCCGTCAAAATGCAGCCGTAGAAGTCTATACGCTGATTGCGAATTAGTATTATTATTCGACGAAAAAAGCTGTTTATTCCAAGTGTTACGCGCCCCGATATTCGTTAAAATGCCGTTACCAATATTTTCTTTTGTCGTTGGTAAGACCCACAATGTAATCGAGCGATACGTCATAATATTTAGCCAATTTTATAAAGACCTTTATCGGCACGTCTCTTTTACCTCGTTCGTATTCACTGTATTGCTGCTGTTTCATTCCTAAAATTTGCGCGATGTTTTCTTGTTTTAAATTTGCGTCCTCCCGCAGGTCTTTCAGCCTATTGTATGTTTCCATAAAGTTATACCTCGTATTTTGTAAGATATATAGAATTTTTAAAAATTATATCACACAAAACATATTTTGTATTGACTTTACAAAACATCTGTTGTTATAATTATGTTTGAATACGGAAACCTTTGCCCAAAATCACCTTTTCAATGCATTTCTCCGCTCGCAACCGTATCAAACAACACCTAAGTTTTAATTCACGCGAAAAAGCGGGCAGGGGGGAGAGGGAGAGGGGAAAAGGGAGCGCGAGGGGAAAACCCGTAGGGAGAGGGGGGCTGCCCGCTT
>DILZ01000082.1 GCA_002425305.1 Ruminococcaceae bacterium UBA5579 | reverse complement strand
TGTATATAAACTTGCGGTTCTCCTCGCCGCAGGCGGGAAGAACCGCATAAAACAAAGGCTTATATTTTGTAAAAACGGCTTTTTCTACAAGCTGCTATAGTTAAGGGGGATATTACAATGAAAACTGTTATCTGCTATGAATCAAAGGGACAACAAAGCGTTTTGAAGCTCGTGAAGGCGATCGAGGAGAAATACCCCGTAACGCTTATCGACGTGACGCAGACGCGCTCGGCAAAGCTCAACGATTTTGAGCTTGTAGGATTCGCCTCCGAGATAGAGGACGACTCGTTCTACCGCGATATCGCGTCGTTTGCCGCAAACTGGATGCCTCGCGAAAAGAAGATCTTCTTCCTGTACACCTGTTCGGCTGTCAAGCCCGACTACTGTGCGGAGCTTGAAGGCACGGCGCATTTCAAAAACTGCGAGGTAGTCGGAAGATACGGNNTACGGCTGCCTGGGCGCGGACAGCGCGGGCGGCTTTCGGCTGTTCGGCGGCAAAAACAAGGCTCACCCAAACGAGGAGGAGATAGAAGCCGCGCTTAAATTCTTCGAGGAGATGACCGGGGAATCGCCGAAAGAAAATAAAAAATCTAAGGATAAAAAAGAAGAGAAGAACGTAAAGGACAAGAAAGAAAAGAAATAATATAAAAAATCACGGTAACGCTATCGCGCTGCCGTGGTTTTTGTTATATCTTAGCAACAAGCGCTGTCAACGATCCCGCAAGCGATCTTCTCCCCCGCGTTTCCCGAAGGCTGGGTATGAAAATCATCATCCATTTTGTGTATGATTACCGCTCTGCCCAAAATGTCGTTTACTTTAAATCTGTCTGTCACAAACGCCAAAAACGCTCTGCCGTTCACACCGAACAGCGGCGGCATATCGCCCGCGTGGTAGGGATGCGAACAATCGTTGGGGTTATAATGTCCCTTTGCGTTTGCAAAGCGATCGTCCTTGTTGCCCGAACACTCTTTACCCTCGTGAATGTGAAAAGCGAAAATAGGCTCGCCGCAGGGNNTCTCCCCTGCCGGCAGCCCATCGATCTCCGCCGTAACCATAACGCAGCCGCACAATTGATAAAACCTTATCGTCCCCGTGACGTTCGGGTATTTACAGCTTCCTTTTATATAAGCTCTTGCGTCCGCATTTCTCCGAAAAACCGAATAGTAATCCATAAATCGCCCTCCGATCGGTTTTTCTTTATTATATGAAGGAGAGCGGCGAAGTGTTAAGGCAAAAAAGGCAGCGTTAAATTACGCTGCCTTTCGGAATACTGTCAAAAGCTGCCGATCACGCGAGCTTTGCCGCGAGCGCGTCAAGCTGCTGTTCGTTCTCTGCGGTCATAGCTGACTTTATCGTCACTGTGTCGAGCAGAGTGATGTCCTTGCTGCTCTCCAACATTCCCTTTATCACCTTTGCCGCGTTGGGCGCCCAGGATCCGTTCTCGATTATAGCGATCGTGCGGTTCTGGTAGTTTCTCTCAGTGAGATGCTCGATAAACTCGCGCATAAACGGGAAAATGTCCATATTGTAGGTGGTCGTCGCGAGAACCAGCTTTCCGTAGCGGAACGCGTCCTCGACCGCCTCCGCCATATCCTCGCGGGCAAGGTCGGTAACAGCTACCTTCGGGCAGCCCTTTTCGGTGAGCTTTGCCGCAAGCAGCTCCGCCGCCGCCTTGGTGTGTCCGTACACAGACGTGTACGCGATAGCCACACCCTCGCTCTCCACACCGTAGCTGCTCCAGGTGTTGTACAGCCCGATATAATACGGCAGATTTTCGGTAAGGAACGGACCGTGCAGAGGAAGTATGCGCTCTATTTCCAAAGCCGCCGCCTTTTTCAGCACCGCCTGCACCTGCGCTCCGTACTTGCCGACTATCCCGAAATAGTAGCGGCGAGCCTCGCAAGCCCAATCCTCGTCGGTGTCACGCGCCCCGAACTTTCCGAAGGCGTCCGCCGAGAACAGCGCCTTATCCGTGCTGTCATATGTCATAATCACCTCGGGCCAGTGAACCATAGGCGCGGCTATGAAGCTAAGCGTATGCGACCCAAGCTCCAGCTTGCTGCCCTCGCCGACAACTAACTGACGCTCCGCGAAATCCGTGCCGAAAAACTGCTTCATCATCACGAATGCCTGCTTTGACGCAACTATTTGTGCGTTCGGGAACTTACCCGCAAAAACCTTGATATTCGACGAATGATCCGGCTCCATATGCTGAACTATCAGATAGTCCGGAGTTCTGCCGCCGAGAGCATCTTCGAGGTTCTTGAGCCACTGCTCTCCAAAACGCGCGTCCACAGTGTCAAAAACGGCAATTTTCTCATCGGCTATGACATAAGAATTGTACGCCATACCGTTGGGAACATCGTACATACCCTCAAAAAGGTCAAGCTCGCGGTCGTCCACGCCAATGTATTTGATATCCTTTGTAATATCCATAATTTTCCTCCCTGTTTTTTGATACACTATATTATACCACTTATTTGCGTTTAAGTCAAGCAATCGCGCAAAAAAATCCGCGGCACGAACCAATATGTCCGTGCCGCGCAGATACGCAAGATTATTCGTGCTTGTGCGAGATCACCAACGCCGCACCCGCGACCATAGCAACACCCGCAACGGCTGCTAAGNNTCAACACCCGAAATCGGGTTTCCTTCCATAGGGTCTGCCGCCTCCGTAACGGAAGTAGTGGATGAAGCTGTATTATCCGCAGACTCCGCAAACGCGCACACAGACACCGACGAGAATACTGCCGCAGCAGCTGCCGCCGCCAAAACAGATTTCATCTTCATAGGTAATCCTCCGAATGTCATAATTTATTTTAGGCAAGTCCTGCAATTCCCCTGCTAACTTACCGTTCCCCAAAATCAATTATAACATAATACGAGCCGTTTTTCAAGTGGTTTTATGTAAAAAATGCGTGAAGGCTTGTAAAATATGCATATTTTTTTATGACAAAATTCGTCAAATTGCACAGAAACTGTTTCTCAGCAAAGCGCCCCCGAAAAACACGAGGGCGCAAAAAAGCTGAAAAACGGAATTTACTTGTCCTTGCGCGCCGCAGAAACGACCACGCCCAAAGCAGCCAAAACCGCCGCGCCTGCAGTTAAGCCGTAGGACACACCCATAGGAGGGTTAGCGGCGTTAATGTCGCCTACCGTGCCGCTTGCGGACTCTTCCGAGCTTACTTCATCGGAGGTAATATCGCTTGAGGTATCATCGGAAACGTCCGAGCTGTCGGCGCCTACGGGATCGTCACGGGCTCCGGGATCTGCTACGCTATCGTCCGTGTTGTCGTTGTCGCCCGTAACTCCGTCAACGACATCGCTTACAGCGTCACCCGCACCGTCTATCGCGTCACCAACTCCGTCCGCTATATCTTCACCCGCTCTGCCGATCCCATTGATCGTTCTGCCGATCGGACCGTCCGCAAACGCAGCCGCAGAGAGTGCCGAAAAGCAAGCAAGTGTCAACAATGCCGCAGAAATGTTCTTTTTCATATCGGTTTCTCCTTTGCAAATATACTGCGCAAATCAAATTTACGCGTTTATATTGTTTGCATATTTTCCGAAAATATTATTGGAGAATTAAAACATTTTTTTCCGATTTTTATCAAAAAACGCTCCAAAACACGGAAATCGGTACGCCGAAAAACGGCGTACCGAAAAAAATATATCAAATTTTACGGTTTTTCCGCAAGCTGTACATAAATTCCGTTTTCCCGATCACTTACGCACATATCTGAAAAAACGTATCCTGCGGCAGCCCGTCACTATCGCGGGCGAGCTTTCGGCAAGCAGCCACGCGGGATCGCGTTCGATCTCCTCAAAGAAGGCGTCGCCGCCGAAGTTCTCGTAGACGCGCGTTATCAGCGCCTCATCGCAATATGGCGCAAACTGTCGGTATATTTCCTCGCCGCCTATCACGAAAACGGTCTTTTCGCTGTTCTCAACGCGCTTCAGCACGCTTTCAATATCCGTGAACACCTCCGCTCCCTCAATCTCCTTCACCGAACGCGAAAGAACAAGGTTCTCGCGGTTCGGAAGCGGGCGTTTCGGAAAGCTTTCGTAGGTTTTCCGCCCCATTATCACAACAGACCCGGTCGTGATCTCACGGAAGCGCTTCATATCCTCCGGCAGACGGCACAAAAGCTCTCCGCCCCGTCCGATAGCGTTATCGTTATCCATTACAAGGATCAATTTCATCCGGTAAACCTCCAAAAACGCCGCAGCCCATAAGAACTGCGGCGATGATCTCTATACCGCACAAACGATGTTTTCCTCGGAAAACCGTTCCCGCGCGGGCAGCACCCGCGAACGCCTGTACGGTCAACATATTGCGCGCCCTGTTGGGAACGCTTTTCATTCAGAGCGTAAAAGACCCAATTCCCGTTAGTCTTTCGCCTCTTAACAATATTATCGGCAGATGCTCCGGTTTCTTTAGCGCGTTCCCGCGATTTGTCGAAAGTGAAGCAAACCGTCTTGATTTTTTGGCGATAAACACAACGCCGTTGATGTAACTCCCGTTACACTGCTATATCTTGTTGAGCCTTGCGCCGTTTCTCATCAGCTTTTTCGAACCGCGCTTGTCAAAATTGATCGTAAGCATAGCGTCGTTACCCATAAAAAGCACCTCAGTGACAACGCCCTCTCCGAAAATGTTGTGCTTTACACGCTCGCCGACGGCAAAGTTATCAAATGCTTTAGGCGGCGCGGCAGTTTTCATCTTCTCGCTCTGTTCCTTTAAAAAGCTGTGCTTTTCCGGCTTAACTATGGGATTTCTTGCCTGCACACGCTCGCCGCGCTTTTCCACAAGTTCATCGGGTATCTCGCAAATGAACTCTGACAGCTTGTTGGAGGTCGTCTTGCCGTACAGCATACGATACCGCGAGTGCGTTGCCGTAAACCGCTTTTTCGCGCGGGTTATCGCGACATAAGCAAGGCGGCGCTCCTCCTCCATTTCGGAAGGCTCACCCTTACTGAGCAATGACGGAAAAATACCGTCCTCCGCCGCCACGAGATACACATACGGAAATTCCAATCCCTTTGCCGCGTGCATAGTCATCAACGAAACGCGGTCGGACGTGCTGTCATAGTTGTCGATATCCGATACGAGCGCCACCTGCTCGAGAAAATCGGGGAGCGTCGCCTTCGGGTTCTCGCTGAGGAGCAGCGCGGCGTTTGATCTCAGCTCGTTGATATTCTCAATACGCGCCTTACCCTCATCGCCCAAAGACTTCATCGCCTCAAGATAGCCGCTTCTTTCGGCTGCCNNAATAAGCTCATCGATAGGCAGCGTGTCCGCAAGCTCGTCCAGCTCCTCGAAGATATTCGCCGCCGCTTTGAGATGATTTGCGCGCTTTGCTATCGTTTCATAGCTTGCGGAATCGCGGCAGACCTCCAGCGGACTTATGTTCAGCCCCTCGGCAATGCGGATGACCTCTTCAATGGTGGAATCTCCTATACCGCGTTTGGGTTCGTTTATCACACGGCGGAAACGGATAACGTCAAACGGGTTGTCCACCAGCGCAAGATACGCCATAATGTCGCGTATCTCTTTACGGTCATAGAAACGCAGACCGCCCACAATCTTATACGGTATCCCCGCACGGACCAGCGCCTGCTCATAGCTGCGCGAAAGAGCATTGCTTCTGTACAGAAGCGCGTAATCCGAATAGCTCGCGCCGTTTTTCACACCCTCGGCTATTTCATCGGCGATAGCCTTTGCCTCGCTCTGCTCGGATTGGTACATATTCACGCTCAGCTTGTCGCCTTCACCCAGATCGCTCCAAAGGTGCTTGTCCTTGCGGTTTGAATTGTGGCTTATCACGGCGTTCGCCGCTTCAAGTATATTCGTCGTGGATCGGTAGTTCTGCTCCAAACGGATCACGGCGCAATCCTTATACTGTTTTTCAAAGTTAAGTATATTCTCAACGGTCGCGCCTCTGAATTTGTAAATTGACTGATCGTCGTCGCCCACCACGCCAAGGTTGCCGTCGTCGCCCGCCAGCAGCGATATCAGGCGATACTGCGCGTAGTTCGTATCCTGATACTCGTCCACCATAATATACTTATACAGATTATGATAATGCCGAAGCACCTCAGGGAAATCCTCAAACAGTTTTACCGTGAGGAAGATGATATCGTCAAAATCCACAGCGTTTGCCGCTTTAAGTGAACGCTGATAATCCGTATATATCTTCGCGGTATTGATTTCAAGAAGCTCGGCGCTCTCACTGGCCTCCTGCGCGAACTCCTCCGCCGATATCATACGGTCTTTAAGCTGTGAAATGCGGTTCTTGACCGTTTTAACGGGCAATATCTTTTCATCGATATTGAACCGCTTTAAAATATCCTTGATGAGCCGCTTTGAATCATCATCGTCATAGATAGTAAAGCTCGATTTGTAGCCCAGATGCTCTATCTCGCGGCGGAGTATCCTCACGCACGCGGAATGGAACGTCGACGCGTTTATTTTTTCCGCGCGCTCGCCTATCATTTTTTTCAAGCGCTCGCGAAGCTCGCCCGCCGCCTTGTTTGTAAATGTTATCGCAAGGATATTCCACGGCTCTACCGGCTCCGACGCGATAAGCGCCGCAAGCCGTTCCGAGTTTTCGTCTGTTCTCGGAAGCTCCGGAAACTCCTCTAAAAAGCGCTTATCCTCCGCAGAAAGACGGCGCGTATTGTCGTCGTGATAGGCGTTGCCGAAACGCATCATATTTGCTATTCTGTTCACGAGCACGGTGGTTTTGCCGCTCCCCGCGCCCGCGATTATCAGCACAGCGCCCTTGATCCTGAAGATCGCGCGCTGCTGCATATCGTTCGCGCGTGAGAAATACGCCTCCAACGCGCGTTTTTTCATTTCGTTATAATTCAATTGTCACCTATTTTCTGTCATTGTCCCGAACCGCTCGTGTTATTGGAGGGAGCGGCTGAAGTTTGTCCATTATTTCCCGAATTGGTGGAAGCGTCAATTGCCACGAACGGATTTATATCGCCTACCGCCGCAGGCAGCTTTCCGTCCCAATTCTGTATCTTCATATAATCGATATAATTGGGGCTGTTCGTGAGCTGCTTTTGTACCTGCTCGATAGCATAAGCCTCCGCGTCCGCCTTTATCTTCTGAGAATCCGCTTCAGCCTGGGCAGCTATAACCTTCTGTTTTGCTTCCTCTTCTCTTTCGGCGGTCTTGTTCTGCATTTTCAGAGCGTCCTGCGCTGCAATGACCTTCGCCTGAATGGACTGCTCGAACGCGTCGTCGAACGATAGGTTCTCGATAGCGAACGCCGTTACAATAATGCCCTGTCCCTCAAGGGTCTCCTTAAGCGATTCATATATTTCGTTCTGAACGGTGGATCTGTTCTGAACCAGGTCCTCCGCCTTTACCTTGCCTATCTCGTCCTTTGATATCTTCGCGACATTCGGCACGAGCAGCTTTGTTTCCACATTCTCGACGCCGATAGAGCGGATTATCTCGGGCAGTTGCGTGCCGTCGTAGCAATAGTTCAGCTTCAGCTTAAGCGCGTCCACCGTCTGCGTATCCGAGGTATACGCGTCCGTTGACACCTCGTACACCTGCTCTCTTGTATCCACCGGCTTTATCTCCTCAATAAACGGGATATGGAAATTAAGTCCCGCCGTGAGATCGCTTTTGACTATCTTTCCGAACCGATATTTAACGCCGATAAAGCCCTCGTTCACCACAGAAAAACTGTTGAATATCACTATCAGCGCAAAGATCACGATCGCTTCTATGATCACCAGCTTATGCGTTATATTCATACCGCCGCCGTCATTTTTATTGTTTTCCGTTGAAAATTTCTGCATTTTTTTCTCCTTATTTAAAAAAATTTCAAAATCTTGACTAGTCTGCGCCGTTTCGCTTCGCC
>DILZ01000144.1:19282-20406 GCA_002425305.1 Ruminococcaceae bacterium UBA5579 | reverse complement strand
CTGCTCCCGTTTCCGCTGCTCCCGCTTCCGCTGTTGCCGCTTCCGCTGCTATTGGAATTTATTTCGGACGTTTCATCGGAGGTAACGGCACTTGATTCGCTGTCCGCGCTTGAGTCACTGCCCGAACTTGTATCGCTGCCAAAACCCGACGACGAAACGTCGGTACTGTCCGTTTCGGACGCGGAGCTGCTGTCCAAGCTCTCTTCACTGTCCACACTCTCGCTTAGCTCATACGGGTCGCCAAGCGAGGTGGTCTTGCTTGAACAGCCCGTTGCAAGCAAAGTGAAGATCAAAGCAAGCGCCGCCGATTTTCTTATAAACTGTTTCATTTTGCGCTCCTTTTCTGCAAACAAAACGATCCTTACCAAAAATATACTACTTTAATTATAGCATTTTATAATAAATATGTCAATATTTTTGCCTGTTCTCCGCGAAGATTTTTTCGCGGCAGTTCGTGATCATTGCTTGTTGTAATAATCTATTCCCCGGTCGGGATTAAAATAGGTGCGGATATAACCGTCCGTTGACACGACAACAAATTCATTCGTGCTCTCAACATAATAAACATCGTCGCCGTCCTCCTTCTCTGTCTTGTGAAGAACATTGGGGTTGTTCGGAACNNGCAGCTTTTTCATACTCCTCCGCCGACGCAAATCCCATATCCTTTCCGTGCTTTTCGTAATGCTGATCGAGGAGATTTTTATTACGGAATTTGTACTCCGTTTGAACAACAGGCACACTTTCGATCACGGAGCTTTCGGTCGAGCTTACAGCAGACTGTGTGCTTTGCGGCAAACTTTCTGCGGCGCTTGTTGTGCTTTGGATAGAACTTACAACAGACTGCGCGCTTTGCGGCAGGCTTTCCGCAACGCTTGACGAGCTTTCGGAGCTGTTGCTTGTAACTCCAAGAAAATCATCTATCCTGCCGGTGAAATACAGCACGACAAAAACCACCGCCACTATCGACAGGATAACGATCGCGGCTGTTTTCAGAGCCTTTTGCGATTTTGCACTCATAACATATCCTCACTTCTGCTTTTTCATTGTAAGTGAAATTCTTCCGCGCTTTTCATCGATGTCCAGCACCCACACCTTGATCACCTCACCGACCTTGAGCACCTCAA
>DILZ01000144.1:3718-19259 GCA_002425305.1 Ruminococcaceae bacterium UBA5579 | reverse complement strand
GACCGTCCTCGTGAACGCCTATGTCAACAAACGCGCCGAAATCCACTATATTGCGAACCGTTCCCATAAGCTCCATACCGGGCTTCAGGTCTTTAAGCTCCATTATGTCGCCGCTGCGCATCAAGGGCGGCGGCAGCTCGTCACGCGGGTCGCGGCCGGGCTTTTCAAGCTCCTTCACGATGTCTTGAAGCGTGGGAAGTCCCGCGCCCGTTTCCTCTGCGATATTCTTTAAACCAACGCCGTCGACCTTTGTGCGCACTATCTCACTCTTGCCAAGCTCCTCGGAGGATATACCGCACTTTTCCAGAAGAGTTTTCGCGGCTTTATAGCTTTCGGGGTGTATACCCGTGTTGTCAAGAGGATTTTTGCCGCCCGGAACGCGCAGAAATCCCGCGCACTGCTCGAACGCCTTCGCACCGAGCTTTGCGACCTTTAAAAGCTGCTTTCTGTCGGTGAACGCGCCGTTTTCCTCGCGGTAGGCTACGATATTCTTAGCTACCGCGCTGTTTATGCCGGAAATGTAGGACAGCAGAGAATAAGACGCGGTGTTAAGATCAACTCCGACGGAGTTTACGCAATCCTCCACAACTCCTTTAAGAGCCTCGTCCATACGCGCTTTGGGCATATCGTGCTGATACTGTCCGACGCCGATAGCTTTCGGGTCTATCTTGACAAGCTCCGCAAGCGGGTCTTGAAGGCGTCGCGCAATAGACACCGCCGAACGCAGGCTCACGTCATACTCGGGGAACTCCTCCGCCGCCAGCTTTGACGCGGAATACACCGATGCTCCCGCTTCCGACACCACCATATACGAAACCTTTTCCGGGATAGTCTTGATAAGCTCGGCGGTGAACTGCTCCGTTTCGCGCGAAGCCGTGCCGTTGCCTATAGCTATCGTGGAAACGTGGTGTTTCTCAATCGCCCTTGCGACTGTCTGTTTCGCTTTCTCCGCCTCACCCCTGGAGCGCGTTATATAAATTATAAAAGTATCGAGAACCTTTCCCGTGCTGTCGACTACCGCGCACTTGCAGCCGTGAGCATATCCCGGGTCAAGTCCGAGTGTCACGGTGTCCTTGACGGGCGGAGCCATCAAGAGCTGCCGCAGATTGGACGCGAATACCTTTATCGCGCCCTCCTGCGCGTTAGCCGAAAGCTCCGCGCGCACCTCCCTTTCAACGGACGGGAAAATAAGCCGCTTAAAGCTGTCCTCGCACGCCGCGCGGACGAGCTTGCCGCACTCGCTGCTGTTCTCGGTAAACTCGCGCACGCACATACTCTCGCCCTCACCCTCGGGTAAGGAAACAGAAACCTTGAGCTGTCCCTCTTTTTCGCCGCGGTCGAGCGCAAGAGTCTGATGTCCCGCAAGACGACTCACCGCGCCGCTGAACTCGAAGTAGTTCTTGTACACCTCGTTAGAATCCTCGGCGGCCGCAGCGGAGGTTATCGTGCCCTTGCGGGAGATAAGTCCGCGCAGCTTTTTACGCAGCTCCGCGCTATCGGACAAGTCCTCGGCAATAATATCCATAGCTCCTTGCAGAGCGTCCTCGGCAGTTACCACGCCCTTTTCCTCGTTTATGAACGCCTCCGCCTCCTTTTCGGGAACGGTGTTGGGATTTTGTTCGCGGAGTATCTCCGCAAGCGGCTCAAGACCCTTTTCACGCGCAACCGATCCGCGCGTTTTGCGCTTCGGCTTGAACGGACGGTAGATATCCTCGACCTCAACCAGCGTCATCGCCTTCTCGATAGCCGCCGCGATCTCATCGGTCATCTTCTCCTGCTCGGTTATGGAAGCGGTGATCTCCTCCTTGCGCTTTTCGAGATTGCGCAAATACGTCAGCCTGTCCGAAAGCTCACGCAGCACGGTATCGTCCAAAGAGCCTGTCTGCTCCTTGCGGTAGCGCGCGATAAAAGGGATCGTCTTGTCGTCGTCGATCAGAGCTATCGTGTTGTCGACCTGCTCCTGCCGCAAGCCAAATTCCTTTGCAAGTGTTTCGTTTATGTTCATTTTACACCTCATAATTTTAAGAAACCACCGATTAAATGAATTTTATAAAATTTCAAGCCTTTTTGCGGTTTTCCCGCCTTCGGCGGGGAAAGCTGCAATTAGATCAGCGTTTCCTTAATACTGTTTTTATTATACCATATTTCGGTAAATTTTTCAAGGGGTATTGATTTTTAATATCGTATATGATATAATTATACTTACGAATTTACAAACAACATAAGGAGTATTTCTATGAGCAAAGCAAAAACCGTGCTCTCGCAGTTTATAAACGCTGTGATCGGCGGTATGATGATCGGTATCGGCGGCTGCGTAAGCCTTTCGTGCGACAACAAGTATGTAGGCTCTGCGCTGTTTTCTCTGGGACTTTTCGCGATAATCCAATTCGGTTTCGGGCTGTATACGGGCAAGATCGGCTATGTGCCGCTGCGAAAACCCGCGTATCTTTCGGAATGCCTGTTCACGCTGCTCGGAAACGCGCTCGGAACATTCATTGACGCTATACTGCTTCGGCAGACGCGCATTTTTTCCGCGATATCCGAAAAGGCGGCTGTTTCCGTTGACGTTAAAACGAGGGATTCGCTTGCAAGCGCGTTTATCCTTGCGATATTCTGCGGCATACTGATGTTCACCGCCGTGGAAAACGCACGGCTTTCAAACGCGGCGGGCGGGCACGTCGAAAAGACCGTCGGCACTATGCTGTGCATTATGGTGTTCATACTCTGCGGCTTCAACCACTGTATCGCCGATATGTTCTACATATTCCTCACGGGAACTCTCAACGAAGCTGCCGCGTATCTGCCGATAGTCATTGTCGGGAACTCGATCGGCGGTATGCTGTTCCCGCTGCTTAAAATGCTTACGGACAAGCCGTTTGAGAAGCAATGAACACGCAACTGAAACATAAAAATCAGCTCCCCTTTCACGGGGAGCTTTGCCGTTTATTTTACTTCAACTATCGTGATATTATCACTCGCGACCTCCACCTCCGAGAGCAGCGCGTTTTTTATCTTCGCCGCGCCCGCCGCGTCAAGACCGTTGGTCTTTACTATGATATTCGCGCCGCTGTCGCTCAAATAGCATAACGCGTCCGCGAAGCCCTGCGCCTTCAGCATCGTTTCTATCTTGGATTCGCTGTTCATACGGTCGGTAAGAGTTTTCGCGTTCTTTTCCACTACGGCGAGTTCGTCCTTCGTCATATCCCCGCCCTGATACATTCCCGCAAGCACCTGCGCCGCCTCGTCACGGCTTTGCTGCTTATCGTAGCGTGCTTTTACGAAATACGCCTCGCCGTTCGACAAATTATCCGAAACAAAAGACGTGTCGCCGTAATTCGTGCCGGCGCTTACGCTTTGCGACGCATTTACCTGCGCATCGCCCTTTGTTGTCACCCTCTTTTTGCCCGAACCGACAGCGAAGTTCACCGCTACAGCCGCGCCCAGCAGCACGGTAAGCGATGCTATCACGATCTGCTTTTTCCCGATGATCAAATTTAACCTTTTCATATAATCTGCTCCCTTCAATTAGTTACATATACCTTTGACACGCCTATATTCAGCGCTTTGGCGACCGCGTTCGTCACCTTTTCCCGAACGATCGGATCGCCCGCACCGCTGCATACCNNACCACCGCCGCCCCGCGGACTTTCGGCTGTACGACGGCGGTCTGCAGTGGCTCCTTCCCCGAACCCGCAAGCACGATCTCCGTTTCCCTGGCGCTGTTTTCCGTGCTTGAGCCGGATTCGCTTTTGACATTGTTCTGCGACTTTTCGTCCTTTTCGTAAAGCTGCTGTGAACATCTGTCAAGCGTCACCATAACGCTCACCGAACCAACCCCTTCGATCTTCCCCAGCAGCTTTTCCAGCCGCTGCTCCAGCGTCTGCTCGATTTGCGCCGCGTCCTCGACAGTTTCCGGTTTCACGGTCTTTTCGGTCTTCGTTCCGCGTGACACAGTGCTCATCAGCAGCAGGATCAACACCGCCGCCGCGCCGATTATCAGTATCTTCTTCCCGTTTTCACCCGACATTAGGCTCTTTAACGTCATTTCAACTGCCTCACTCCTTTACTTCCGTCACTATTTCAATCTTCGGTGAAAGCTCGCCTCTAAGAACCTCTGCCGCCGCTTCTGCCGCCGCTTGTTCTCCATCGGCGAATACAAGCTCCACCTGTGTAATATCTATGCTGTACAAACCCGAAATATTAACAACAATGTGAATTTCTTTCGGGGAAATTCCGCGCGCCGCCAGCAGCCCGTATACTTTATCCGACATTTCTTTGCAAATTTTTTGACGAAGCTCCTCGTTTACGCTTGCCGAAAGCTGCGAATTATACCGGTCCGCCCACAGCGAGCTCTCCTCACCGCTGAGATCGAACTGCGCGCCGCTGAGCGCCGTAATCCCCGTCAGCAAAAACACCCCCGCTATCAGAAGCGATATCTGCTTCGCGAACTTGTTTTCGGGCACAACCATTCTGAATATCGCGCTGCTTAACGCCGCAATACAAACCGTTCCTAAAAAACCCATTTCAACCTCTTTTTCGTTACCGTTCCCCCGTAAAACTACCCCGCGTATCCCGTCATACTGAGGGTTATTGCCGCCGCTATCGTATTCAGCAGCAAAACACAAAACGTTATCGCCATAATGATCGTGATGACAGCGCCGCAGCTTTTTAACAAAGACGCAAGCTCCTTCAGCCCGAACATCTCAGCCAGGCTCTGCGATATTACCGCCGCCGCCTTATAGCAGATAAGGCTTGCCAAAACGGGCACTATCACCACAGCGGCGGCGATTATCCCATAAACGCCAACACTGCTTTTCAATATCCCAAGACCGCTTTGCAGCGTGTTTACCGCGTCCGAAACAGTGCCGCCGATTATCGGAACGCCCTGCGACACCACAAACTTCGCCGCCTTTATTGCCGCGTTGTCCGTTGCGGCGGTCACTGCGGTCTGGAGCGACAAAACCCCCATAAACACGGTCATTACGAGCATAAGTCCCCACATAACCAGCTTTTTGATAAGCTCACCCAGCTTGTCCAGCTTCAGCTGCGGGTGTACCGCACCCGCCGTCGACAGTCCGAGTATCGCGCCGCAAAACGGAGCGATAAAGTTCGCAGCAAGCTGAGAAAACAGCTGCGTGCAACCCAAAATTGCCGAATTTACCGCAGCAGCCGTGAGAGTATGCTNNGTAAGCACGGGAATGAACACCAGCATAAAATTTCTCGCCGCAGAAATAGCCGCAAGCGAGCTGTTCAGCATCTCATATATCGCGCTTGCCGCTATCCCCGCGCCGCACAAAACTCCCACCGCCGAAAACACGCCCTTTAGCTGACCCTCGCTTGCGATGTTTTCCGCCAATGCGCAGAACAGCACCACTCCGCAAAGACCGCAAAGCATACGGACCGGACGTGACGCCTTGCTTTTCAAAAGCTCCCAAAGGCTTCCAAGCGCCTCCGAAAACGAAAAAGTTTTCGGTGACTCCGGCGTTATCTCCGCGCTTTCAAGATACTCCAAAGCGTCGTCGGGCAGAGCGCTTTCAAGCTCCTCCCTGCCGTAATCAAAATCTTCGGCTGCGGCGGTCGTTCCGCAAAAAAACATAGCTGTAACAGCCAGCAAAACCGCAAAAAACTTCCTCATATTTTTACCTATCCGTTTATCATCGAGGTGATAAGCTCCGCAAGCCGAGTGAACACAGGCAGCGAGAGCGCGGCTATCGATACTCGCCCCGCAAGCTCCAGCTTTGAGCCAAGCGCCGCTTCGCCCGCGTCCCGCGCACAAGCGGCGGAGAGTGACGTGACGTAGCTTATCGCCAATGCCTTTAAAAGCACCTCCGCAAATTCACCGCTTATCCCCACGCTGTCAGCAAGCTCGCCTATCGCTTTTACCGACGGCGACAGCAGCCGTACCGCCGCAAGAAGTATCATTATGCCTGCGGCGATGTTCACCAAAACCGCGCTGTCGGGCTTTAACTGCCTTACCGTTACGCACAGCACGACCGCCATCAGTCCAAATCCGCACAGCTTAACAATATCCGTCACCACAGCCCGAACACGTCCCTTATCGTTTCAAAAAGCGTCTGAATAGACGGTATAAGCATCATCAACACGATAACCAGTCCAGCGACGTTCAGCATAACCGCCTGCTCGTCGTGATCGGTCTTTTTTAAGATAAGGTTCAATATCGCGACGATGATACCTACAGCGGCTATCTTAAAAAGCAGATCTATCTCCATAGTTGTCCTCTTATATTATCAAAATCGCCGCGCCTATCCCGCACAGCGTCCCCACTTGAACAAGCGCTTTTCCGCGTCTTGAATACTCCGTTTCGGCGGCGGATTTTAACGCGGCGATCTCCGATCCGCAGCGCTCCAGAAGACGGAGCGTGCTTTCCTTATCAAAAGCTCCGAGGCTTTGCCCAAGCTCGTACAGCAAGGCTGTTTCCTCACGCTTTTGGGGGAGCGTATCACACGCGCGTTCCCACGCCGCGCGGATATCTCCGATCTCGGCGCAATATTCCTTGACAAGCCTTGCGAAGCTGCCGTTTTCCTGCCGAATAAGCTCGTCCGTGGTTCTACCGGCGCACTTTATCCCGCTTGCGAACCTTTCAAGCAGCAGCTCTATCTCCGATAAAAACGCCGCGCGTTCACGAAGCTCGCGGCTGCGGCGATATCCCTCAAACGCACAGATTGCGAACTCGATGGCCGCCGCAAAAATCCTAAGCATATCCATCGCCGTCACCGATTTTCGCGGTATTCGGCAAGCCGACCGCGTTCGCCAAGTACAGCGGCGCTCTCGAAAAACGGAACGATATCGCGCGTCGACGGACGACGTTTAAGCTCCTCAATACTTCCCGCGTGCGCCGAGGCGATTATCTTAACTCCGCAGAACATCGCCTGCTCTACCGCCGCGCCGTCATCGCCTATCTCGTCGCATATCACAACCTCCGGACTGAGACTTCGCAGCGCAAGCATTATCCCCTCGCTTTTCTCAACTCCGCACAGCGCGTCGGTATTCAGCCCGATGTCAAGCGTCGGCGTTCCGCGAACACTTGCGGAAAGCTCGTTGCGGCTGTCAATAAGTACAACTCGGTGTCGCTCGCCTATCCGTCTGGCGAGATCGCGCAGCACGGTGGTCTTGCCGCTCAGCGGCTTTCCCGCAAGCAGCAGTGAACGAAGTCCGCGCGAAAAAACGCGTTCATATAACTCGTCCGCGCACCCGCGGACTTGATGCGCTATGCGTATATTCAATCCCGAAATGTCCTTGATCGACATTATTTTTCCGTTTTTTGTTACCGCCGTTCCGCTTATTCCCACGCGGTGTCCGCCGTCCAGAGTGACAAAGCCCCGCGCTATCTCCTCCTCAAAGCTGTACACCGAATATCGGCATATCTCCGCGAAACAGTCCCCGATCTCCTCCGCCGTAAACGCCGATGAGCAAACTTTCATCTCTCCGAAAACGTTTACCGCCACCGACGGTCTGCCAGCACGCAGACGTATCTCCGCTATCTGCGAAAGCGGCTCGGTAATATGTAGCTTGTCTATGCTTTTTAGTGGCAATACCGCTGCTTTTATCATTTTTATTCCCCCGCTTTACTTGTCCGATTTGGTAAATTCTATGCGGCGGGTCCGGAAAATAGAACACAAAAAAGCCCCCGAACTTGGGGGCGTTTTAATAACTAACAACTAGCAACTATTAAACTAAAAACTAAGAGAACATCACGGTGGAAAGATATCTTTCACCCGTGTCGGGGAGCAGCGCGACGATAGTCTTGCCGCTGTTTTCGGGGCGTTTTGCAAGCTCCAAAGCCGCCCAAACGGCAGCGCCCGAGCTTATCCCGACAAGCACGCCCTCCGACCTTGCTACACGTCTGCCCGTTTCAAGAGCCGCTTCGTTTTCAACCTGGATTATCTCGTCATAGATATCGGTATTCAAGGTATCGGGAACAAAACCGGCTCCGATGCCTTGTATCTTATGCGATCCGGGAGCGCCGCCCGAAAGCACGGGACTTGACGACGGTTCGACGGCAACTACTTTGATATCGGGATTTTTCGCCTTCAGTGCCTTTCCAACGCCCGATATCGTACCGCCCGTTCCGATGCCGGCAACGAAAATATCGACCTTTCCGTCCGTGTCCTCCCATATCTCAATGCCCGTTGTAGCCTCGTGCGCCGCAGGGTTTACGGGATTGGTGAACTGCCCCGGGATAAAGCTGTTCGGTATCTCGCGCGAAAGCTCCTCCGCCTTTTCAATCGCGCCCTTCATTCCCTTTGCGCCCTCTGTCAGCACCAGCTCAGCGCCGTATGCCTTCATAAGATTGCGGCGCTCCACGCTCATAGTTTCGGGCATTACGATGATTATTCTGTAACCGCGCGCCGCCGCTATCGCCGAAAGCCCCACGCCTGTGTTGCCGCTTGTCGGCTCGATAATGACGGAATCTGCGGTGAGCTTGCCGGAGCGCTCCGCGTCCTCGATCATAGCCTTTGCTATGCGGTCCTTGACCGAACCGGCAGGATTAAAAAGCTCCAGCTTTGCCAAAACAGTCGCGCCCGCATTTTCCTCGGCTTCGATTTTGGAAAGTTCCAAAAGCGGCGTTTTTCCGATAAGTTCCATAACGTTTTTGTAGATCTTCATATTATCTCCTCCATAGTATAAATGTTCCTTACGGTTATATTATAGCACACAATTCCTACAATGTCAATAGGTTTTTAGGAATTTGTTAAAAAATTTTCCCCGCAAAGACAATTACCTTGCGGGGAAATATTTCAAACGTTTGTCATACCCGAATAAGTGCGGAGAATATCCTCGGCTATCTCGCGCTGAGCTCGCCGCGTGTCCATCGCCAGCTTCTGAATATGGCGGTGAGCCTGCTTTTCCGTGAGGTTAAGATACTCGATAAGGCAGCATTTCGCGCGGTCAATTATCTTCACGTCGTCAAGCTGCTTTGAAAGCTCGTTCTTCTCCTGTTCAAGCCGCGTGATGTTCTCCCTGGCGAGCAGCGACATCTTCACGGTGTTTATCAGCACGCTCTTCGGAAACGGCTTTCCGATAACGAACGCGCCCGTAAACTTGATACGCTTCTGAACGTCCTCGGCAATGTCCGCGCGGGCAAGCACAATAATAGCCGCGCCGCTTTTCTTGGACGCCTCCGTCACGAAGTTCAGTCCGAACTCGCTTTCGAGCGGCGTCGATACGATCACCGCGTCATAATCCGAAAGATCATCTGATGCTTCATTCGAATGATACACGATCTCTGCGGAAAGTTCACCCAATGCCGAAGCTATGCTTTCACATATTTCAAGATTTCTGGCATTGATGAAAATCTTCATAGAACCTCCGCTTATAGTAGATAGTTTATAGTTTCCGGTTGATAGTTATTGGAGTAAAATTCGCGCCGAAGCTGTTAATTGTTTACATACAGTTGTTTGTACGGCGACGCGGAATTCGGTGTGAGCTTCCAGAACTTCGACTTCAGAAGCTCGTCGGCACTGCCGCCGAAGTGCTTGACAAAACGCTCCGCATAATGCTTTATGGAAAGCTTTTCCTCGTCTGTAGCCTCCGCGCAGCAAACCTGCTTGGGAAGCCCCACCGGCGCGGTCTCGCTTCTGATGAACATTTCGCCGCCGTGCATTCCCGTGCCGCAGAAAGAGCCTACGGGGCAGCCCTCAACGCCTATACCGAACACGATTATGATACCGCCCGCCTGATACTCTCCCAGAAAATCTCCGACCTTGCCCCCGATAACGATTATCGGGTACAAGTCCTCATAGCTCTTCATATGTATACCTACACGGTAGCCCGCATTGCCCTGGACGTATATCTCGCCCGACCGCATTGCGTAGCCCGTTGTATCGCCGCAGTTTCCGTGAACGATTATCGCGCCGTCGTTCATCGTATCGCCGATAGCGTCCTGAGCGTTGCCGTGCACGATTATCTTGGAGCCGTTGAGGTACGCGCCGAGAGCGTTGCCCGGAGTTCCGTTTATCAGCAGCTCCTTACCGGAGGTTCCCGCGCCGAGGTAACGCTGACCCAGCACATTGTCGAACTCGAACTTCTCCTCCGCGCTTTCGCGGACTATCTTGTTTATCTCGGTGTAATCGTAATTTTTCGCGTCTATTTTCATTTCGTTATACCTCCCAGCTTATCCAAGCGCCGCGTCTTGCCAAACATCATCATCTGCGGCTTTTCCTTGAGCATATCTATATCTACCTCGCCTAAGTCGATACGCTCCTTTATCATAGAGGTATAAATTCCCGCGCGCCTTACGTCGCCTATCAGAATGTAGCCAACCAGCCTGTTTTCGCGGAACACCAGCTTTTTATATGTATTCTCCGTTTCCTCGACATATTCCTCGCCGTCATACGAACCCGCGCTGATTATATGCAGACCGAAAAATCCGATCGCGTTCATAGGTATCGCGTTCACATAGCGGAACTCGCGGCCCGCCATATTCCGACCTGCGACCTCGCCCTGCATATACGCGTTCGGCAGCAGCGCAAGTATCTTGTTTGTGTCGGAGGACGCGTCGTAGCTTACCGTACAGTCACCAGCCGCGTATACGTCGTCAAGCGACGTCTTCTGCGTCATATCGGTGATTATGCCGCGGTCTACATTGCCGCCCGCGTCGGATACAAGCTCTGTATTCGGGCGGACGCCCACCGCGATTATCAGCATATCAAAATCCACCGTAACGCCGTTTTTCAGCTTCGCGGAATGTTCGGTGAACTCCTCCGCCGATGTGCCGAGTATAAACTTTACACCCTTGCTTTCGATATGCTTCTGCATTTTCACGCCCGCGCGAACGTCGAGGATCGATGGCAATATCCTGTCCGCCATATCCACAACGGTGATCTTCGCGTTATACGCCGAAAGAGCCTCGGCGGCTTTCAAGCCGATAAGTCCCGCGCCGATTATCAGCACCTTCATACCGTCCTTTGCCTCAGAACGGATAGCCTTTGCGCTGTCAAAGCTCATAAAGGTATGATAATGCACCTTATCCAAGCCGTTCATAGGCGGCACAAAGGGCTTTGAGCCTGTCGCGACCATCAGCTTGTCATACTGTATCTGTAAGCCGTCCTCCAAAAGCACCGATTTGTTGGCGGCGTCTATTTTAGTCACCTTTCTGCCAAGCACCGGCGTAACATTATTCTGCTCATAGTAATCCGCCGGACGGTACAGAATGTTCTTTTCCGTTACCTTTCCCTCAAGCCAATACGAAATAAGCGGGCGGGAATAGGTGTGGTACTTCTCATCGGAAATAATTGTGATGTTTCCGGTGCTGTCGAATTCGCGTATTCCGGCAACAGTACCGATAGCCGCTGCGGAATTACCGATTATTACATAATTCATCTATTCTCACCTCTCCTCAAATACAATGGCGTTGTTTGGACAGCCCTGAACACACGCCGGCTCGCCGTCGTGGTTCTTTGTGCAGAGATCGCATTTCGCTATCCTATGGTTATCCTCGTCTATCACAATGCAGCCGAACGGGCAGCTCAAAATGCACGTTCCGCAGCCTACGCACTTGTTCTCGTCGCAGACCACCACGCCCTCGGGCGTTATAGACAGCGCGCCCGCGATACAGCCCTTAACACAGGCTTTTCCGTCACAATGGCGGCATTGAACTGCGAAATTAACCTCGCTGCCCTCTTCCACCTGAATTCGCGGTATCGGATTTTTTCCGCTCTTGAACGCTTTTATCATATCGGTCGCGCCGCTGTTTGCCGCCGCGCAGTAATACTCGCAGAGGTGGCAAGCTAAACACCAATCTTCGTTTACATAAACTTTTTTCATTTATCCTGCCCCCCTTTATTCTCCCGCGTGCTGTATGCCGAGTATATCAAGCTCCTTTTGAGTAAGCCCAACCCCGCGCAGCATCAGTCTGTTGCCGCGGAGAGCCTCAATAGAGTTGATGCCCATACCGCCCATCATCTCCTTGATCTCGTGATCCCAGGCGGTAACGAGATTAACGAGCCGCTGATATCCGATATCGGGATTCAGCCGCTTCACCAAGTCCGCTCTTTGAGTTGCGATACCCCAATTGCACTTGCCCGTGTTGCACGAGCGGCAGAGGTGGCAGCCCAGAGCCAGCAGAGCAGACGTAGCTATATAACAAGCGTCCGCGCCTAGAGCTATCGCCTTTACAACGTCCGCCGCCGAACGCACCGAGCCGCCGACTACTACCGAAACGTCGTTTCGTATTCCCTCGTCGCGCAGACGAGCGTCAACGGAAGCCAGCGCAAGCTCTATCGGGATACCCACGTTATCGCGTATTCTTGTGGGAGCTGCGCCCGTGCCGCCTCTGAAGCCGTCGATCGCGATTATATCCGCGCCCGAACGCGCCACGCCCGAAGCAATAGCCGCAACGTTGTGAACAGCAGCTATTTTTACTATAACGGGCTTTTCCCAATTCGTTGCTTCCTTCAGAGAGAAAACGAGCTGCCGAAGGTCCTCGATAGAGTAAATATCGTGATGAGGAGCGGGAGAAATTGCGTCCGTGCCTTTAGGTATCATACGGGTTTTGGATATCTCATCGTTTATCTTCATTCCGGGAAGATGTCCGCCGATACCGGGCTTTGCGCCCTGACCCATTTTTATCTCTATCGCAGCGCCTGCCGAAAGATATTCCTCATTTACGCCGAAACGGCCGGACGCCACCTGTACTATCGTGTTTTCTCCGTATTTGAAAAAGTCCTCGTGAAGTCCGCCCTCGCCCGTGTTGTAATAAACACCGAGCTTAGTCGCCGCTCTTGCAAGGGAAGCGTGAGCGTTGTAGCTTATCGAGCCGTAGCTCATAGCCGAGAACATCACCGGCATCGAAAGCTCAAGATGCGGAGGCAGATCCGTTATCAGCCTGCCGTTTTCGTCTCTTGTTATCTTTTCGGGCTTCTTGCCGAGGAACACCTTTGTTTCCATAGGCTCTCTGAGCGGGTCGATGGAAGGGTTCGTTACCTGCGAAGCATTTATGAGTATCTTGTCCCAATATACGGGCATGGGCTTCGGATTGCCCATGGACGAGAGCAGCACGCCGCCGCTGTTCGCCTGCTTATACACCTCTTTTATGGTATCATTCTGCCAGTTCGCATTTTCACGAAGCGTGCAGTCGCTCTTTACTATCTTGAGCGCTCTTGTGGGACAAAGCGAAACGCATCTCTGACAATTCACGCAGGTCGTTTCGTCGCTCATCATCCGTCCTCTCTCGACATCGTATCTGTGGACTTCGTTCGCACACTGTCTTTCACAGACTCTGCAGCCGATACATCTCTCGTCATTTCGGATGACTTCAAATTCGGGATATATGAATTCAACGCCCATCAGAATGCACCCTCCTTTACATTTATTATAACGGGCTCTCCGCCTCTCGGAGCATAGATGTTCTCCGCATCCGGCTCCATTATGCGTATAGCCGCCTCTTCGCTCGCTATGAATACCTTGTCGTCCTTTTCGCCTACGACCATAGAACGCAGCTTGAGTCGGTCGTTGAGCGCCATAAGTCCGCCGTTGAAGCCGAATACTATCGAGAACGGTCCGGTGATAAGCAGGCTCGGGAACAAGGTGCGAAGATAGATGTGCTTTTCCTTGTCCTCAAGGTCGGTCTTTCTTTCGATAGTGCTCCAGAACGGTGCGGCGATGACGCTCGCTATCTCGGGCAAAGTAAGTCCCTGTCTTCTTATGAGATAATCCATTATGTAGGTTATTACCTCGGTATCCGTCCGGAGAGTGCATTTGTAGCCGAACATCTCTATAAATCTGCGGTTTGCGTCGTAGGAGGATATCTCGCCGTTATGAACTATCGAATAATCGAGCAGCGTGAACGGATGTGCACCGCCCCACCAGCCGGGAGTGTTGGTAGGATAACGGCCGTGCGCCGTCCAGGAATAACCCTCGTACTCATCGAGCTTGTAGAATACGCCGACATCTTCGGGGAAGCCTACCGCCTTGAATGCGCCCATATTCTTGCCGCTCGAGAAAACATATGCGCCGTCCATCTCGGAATTTATCTTCATCACCGCTCTTGCGACATATTCCTTTTCGTCCAGCTGCATGGAAGCAAGCACGGATTTCAAAGGAGCGACAAAGTAACGCCAGATTATCGGCTCGTCGGTTATCGACGCTATCTTCCTCGTCGGGATTATCTCGGACTTCACTATCTCGAAATATTCCTTTAAAAATACTTCGCAGCCCTTTCTTGTGTCACGGCTGTCAAAAAACATATGCAGTGCATAAAAATCCTTGTATTCGGGATATATGCCGTATGCCGCAAAGCCGCCGCCGAGACCGTTTGAACGGTCGTGCATGGGCTTCATCGCATCGGTTATCGCTTCACCCGTCATCTTGTTTCCGTCCTTTGAGATCACCGCAGCGATCGCACAGCCGGACGGTATACGCACCTGACCCTCGTATTTCATTGTTTTCGCTTCCTTTCGGGAAAATAAAAAATAAAAATAAGGACGCCCATGACAACACACTCTGCATACCGGATCGGTCTGCGTGTGTATTGTAATGAACGCCCTTGCCCATTTTTAAAAGTATTATACACCTATCAAATATGTTTGTCAAGAGAAAAACATGAAATTTTGCAGGAATAAACAAAAATTAATTCAATTTTGCGTCAATTCATGTTTTATTTGTATATATTATATACCTTTAATAATAAAGCATCGGGACAACTATCCGCTGTTTTCCGCATTTTAAAGGCAAATGCGAGAAAAAGACTTTTGAAATGCCTTTATGAAAATTTTTGCAGGATTTTTTTAAAAATTTGCAAAAAAGCACTTGACAAATAAAATTCAATGGTGTATAATACGAAGCGTAAAGTAAATGAGGCAGCTTCAGGACCCATTTACGCTAAAATAAATAAAATGTATACTGTGTAAAAGGCAAAGGCGTCTTTAAGGTACACCCTTAAAGGCGCCATTATCTTTTACCGCAATACAAGAAAGAAGGAACTCTTATGCAGAATGTATCACAGGAATTCGGAAGCATGGTATTTGACGACAGAGTTATGAAGGCTACCTTGTCTGCAAGCGTATACAAATCGCTGAAAAAAACAATAGATGAAGGTGCAAAGCTTGACATCAGCGTTGCAAATGCCGTAGCCGAAGCAATGAAGGACTGGGCAGTATCCAAGGGTGCTACACATTACACCCACTGGTTCCAGCCGCTCACCGGCATTACCGCAGAAAAGCACGACAGCTTTATCTCTCCCTCTCCCGACGGCGGAGTTATCATGGAGTTTTCGGGCAAAGAGCTTATAAAGGGCGAGCCCGACGCTTCTTCCTTCCCCTCCGGCGGACTCAGAGCTACATTTGAGGCAAGAGGCTATACCGCATGGGATCCGACCTCTTACGCATTCATCAAGGGCACGGCGCTTTGTATCCCGACCGCTTTCTGCTCCTACGGCGGCGAGGCGCTGGATAAGAAAACTCCGCTGCTGCGCTCCATGGAAGCACTTAACAAGCAGGCCATGAGGATACTGAAGCTGTTCGGCAACACCGAAGTCAAGTGCGTGCGCACCTCGGTAGGTCCCGAGCAGGAATACTTCCTC
>DILZ01000144.1:3478-3670 GCA_002425305.1 Ruminococcaceae bacterium UBA5579 | reverse complement strand
CTCCCAAGGGTCAGGAAATGGACGACCACTATTTCGGCGTTATCAAGCCCGCAGTTGCGGCTTATATGAAGGATCTCAACGACGAGCTGTGGAAGCTCGGAATCCTTGCAAAGACAGAGCACAACGAAGTTGCTCCCGCACAGCATGAGCTTGCACCGATCTACACGACCACAAATATCGCTGCCGACCACA
>DILZ01000144.1:1797-3400 GCA_002425305.1 Ruminococcaceae bacterium UBA5579 | reverse complement strand
GGCAAGCACAACAACTGGTCCATCTCCACCGATACCGGCGTAAATCTTCTTTCGCCCGGCGATACTCCGTACGAGAACGCACAGTTCCTGCTGTTCTTATGCGCGGTCATCAAGGCGGTAGATGATTATCAGGATCTGCTCAGACTGTCTNNACCACCGTCTCGGTGCCAACGAAGCACCTCCCGCCGTTGTTTCGATGTTCCTCGGCGACGAGCTTAACGCAGTGCTCGAAGCTATCGAGAACGACACGCCTTATGAAGGTACACAGAAAACTCAGATGAAGCTCGGCGTCAGTGTACTCCCGAGATTTAACAGAGATACCACCGACCGTAACCGTACATCGCCTTTCGCATTCACCGGCAACAAGTTCGAGTTCCGTATGTTAGGCTCCTCCAACAGCATCTCCTGTGCGAACATCATGCTCAACAGCGCAGTTGCGGAGAGCCTCAAGATATACGCAGACAGACTTGAAAACGCAGAGGACTTCGAGACGGCGCTCCACGAAATGATCCGCAAGACGATAAAGGATCACAGAAGGATCATATTCAACGGCAACGGCTACGACGATGCGTGGATAAAGGAAGCTACCGAAGAGAGAGGACTTCTCAACTACCGCACGACAGCGGACTGCATGCCTCATCTTCTCGACAAGAAGAATGTGGATATGCTCACCTCTCACAAGGTGTTCTCCGAAGCGGAGCTGCACTCCAGATACGAGATACAGCTTGAAAACTACTGCAAGACGGTAAAGATCGAAGCCAACACCATGATAAGCATGGTAAAGACAGAGATCGTGCCTGCTATAGATAAGTACGCATCTGTTGTTGCTCAGTCGATAGCAAACAAGAGATCGGCTGACGCTTCTATCCCCTGCGTACACGAATCCGATCTGCTGAAGAAGCTGTCCGTTCTTTCCGACGACATAGTTCTTAAGACGGAAAAGCTTGAAAATGCACTCATGTCGGTTCAGGATGCAGGCAGCATCGGCGACGAAGCCAATGCGATAAGGGATATACTGCTTGTAAAGATGAACGAGCTTCGTATCGTCTGCGATCAGGCGGAAAGCATCACAGCCAAGGAATACTGGCCTTATCCCACCTATGCCGATCTGCTTTTCGGCGTAAAGTAATTTAAAAAAGAACAAAAGAAAGATAGACAAAAGGTCGGTCGGGGGCTCCGCATTACATATGTACAGCGTCCACGCTTGGCGGGGCTTCCGGGAATGACCTTAATTTAAAGAGGTGTATTTTTATGACATTTGAAGTTTGGTTTTTGATAGGAGCGGCGCTTGTTTTCTGGATGCAGGCAGGCTTCGCAATGGTGGAGACCGGCTTTACAAGAGCTAAGAATGCCGGCAACATCATCATGAANNTTATGGATTTCTGTATCGGTACAGTGGTTTTCTCGCTGCTCGGATACACTCTTATGATGGGCGAAGATGCCCTGTTCGGCCTTATCGGACTTCCGAACATGGATCTTTTCGCAAAGTTCAGTGAATTTATCGCAAGTCCCGAAAGCGGCGACTTCACCGGCGCATCTACATTCGTATTCAACCTTGTGTTCTGCGCAACGACCGCAACCATCGTTTCGGGCGCAATGGCAG
>DILZ01000144.1:1522-1680 GCA_002425305.1 Ruminococcaceae bacterium UBA5579 | reverse complement strand
CATATGGTCGGCGGTATCGCCGCACTTATCGGCGCAATGTTCCTCGGTCCCCGTATCGGCAAGTATGTTAAAAATAAAGAGGGCAAGGTAACAAAGGTAAACGCCATACCCGGTCACTCCATAACGCTCGGCGCACTCGGCGTGTTCATCCTCTGGCT
>DILZ01000144.1:0-1485 GCA_002425305.1 Ruminococcaceae bacterium UBA5579 | reverse complement strand
CTTACAACGACTATCGCACCTGCCGTTGCGACCGTTGTGACCATGATATTCACATGGATAAAGAATGGAAAGCCCGATGTTTCGATGTGTCTTAACGCATCGCTCGCAGGTCTTGTCGGCATCACCGCAGGCTGTGACGCAATGGACGCCATAGGCGCATCGGTAGTAGGCGTAGTTTCCGGTATACTCGTAGTAGTCGTAGTTGAACTGCTCGACTTAAAGCTCCACATAGACGACCCTGTCGGCGCTGTCGGCGTACATATGGCAAACGGCGTATGGGGCACTATCGCAGTAGGTCTGCTCGCTAACCCCGACGCACCCGCAGGACTGAAAGGTCTTTTCTACACGGGTTCAGCTGAACAGCTCGGACTTCAGGCGCTCGGTGTTATCTCGGTAGCATCCTATGCTGCTATACTCATGATAATCACATTTGCAATAATAAAGAAGACTAACGGACTCAGGACTACCGAAGAAGAAGAGATACTCGGTCTTGATATCACCGAACACGGTCTTCCCAGCGCATACCCCGACTTTGCGCCCGCTATCAGCAAATACGCTACATACGCACCTTCCGGCAATGCCGAAAAGATCGTGGCTGTGACTTCTGATGTACCCGTTGCAGAAGCGGTAACGGTAAAGAAGATGCCTTCGTTCGACGACGGCACCACGCCCAAATTCACAAAGATCGAGATCATCTGCAAGGAGTCTCGTTTCGATGCACTCAAGGCTGCGATGAGCGAGCTCGGAATCACCGGTATGACGGTATCTCACGTACTCGGCTGCGGTGTTCAGGGCGGCCGCCNNTACCGAATACTACCGTGGTGTTGCGGTAGAGACAAATCTGCTGCCTAAGGTACAGGTGGATATAGTTGTCAGCAAGGTGCCCGTAAGAAGCGTTATCGAAACTGCCAAGAATGTGCTCTACACAGGCCATATCGGCGACGGTAAGATATTCGTTTACGATGTTGAGAATGTCGTAAAGGTACGTACCGGCGAAGAGGGCTATGACGCACTTCAGGACGTAGAATAAAATTATCGGAGGGTCTTGATTTATGTGTTCGATAATGGGGTACTTTAAAAAGGGAGCGGACAGACAGCTTTTTGAAAAAGGCTTTGCCGCTACCGTATCAAGAGGTCCCGACGACAGCAGGATAACAGAATTTGACGACGGCATACTCGGCTTTCACCGTCTTGCGATAATGGGTCTTACCGAAGCCGGTATGCAGCCGTTCACTCTCGGCCTATCGGATCTCTTGCGGCGACAAATTCTTTCTTGTCGCCGTCGTAGAGGATGAGCGCATATTCCGCATCGAGCATTGCGAACATATCCGTTCCGTACTCACGGTACATGGGCAGCAGCACCTCGCAGTCGCTGTCGCTTTTGAAGGTGTAGCCCATGCCGCAGAGCTTATCTTTTATTGTCTGAAATCCGTATATCTCTCCGTTGCAGACTATACGACTGCTGCCGAGAGTGAACGGCTGCAT
>DILZ01000022.1:16215-21477 GCA_002425305.1 Ruminococcaceae bacterium UBA5579 | reverse complement strand
AACCGATAAGCGTCTTGCCGGGCTTGCCGAAACGCTCTAAATGAACTTGATGGCAGATACCGTTGCCGGGTCTTGAAAACCAAATGCCGTGCTTCTTGGCTATCGAGCCGATAAAGCGGTGGTCGTCAGCGTTCTCGAAGCCGCTCTGGAGGGTGTTGTGGTCGATGTACGCCACGGAGCGCTCCGTTTTAACGCGGTCTACGCCCATAGCCTCAAATTGAAGATACGCCATTGTGCCCGTCGCGTCCTGCGTCAGCGTCTGGTCGATACGCAAGCCTATCTCCGTGCCCTTTGTCATCTCGCCGTCCACAATATGCGCCTTGATTATTTTTTCCGTTAATGTAAGTCCCATAGTTTTCTCCTTTTCCGAAATCTTCTTCATTTTATATTATACTACTTATTGATTTGGTTGTCAAGAATTTGACAAAAAAATAAGCGGAATTTCTTCCGCTTATTTTTATATTTTCTTGTTGGCATTTAAAACATTAACATTTATAAAAACAATATTGTTCAATGTCTAACTAACACCAAACGTATCCACATAATAAATTGAGTCTTCGTGTACAACTATTCCGTGAGCAACTCCCTTTCTCTCCACACCAAATTCATTGGTAATGGTTACTCCAACCATAAAATAGTACGTATTATCATTTACCTTTTCTTCAACGCGCAAGTCCATAATCCAATGACATTTAAATCCATACGGATATGCATTTCGTCCGTATTTTTCAAATGCCAAACGATAATACCCTTTATCATTAACTTCATTGCCGTCAGTCGAAGTGTTGCTCTCAATCTCACTTTGCTCTGGTATGGAAATATTGGATTCAGTCTCACTTGTAACGGGTCTTAATGGGTCGTCCTCTTGTTTTAGATGATATGTCACTATAATAACAGCATCTTTTGGAAAAACGTCTCCGTAATTAAAATCCGTTTTTCCGTTGATAGAAACTTTATCGGACTCACCCTCTTGGGTTATCCCCCATACAATATCAAAAATTTTTTCTGTTGAAACATTTGTAAACCCTGCGTCTTCCAAAGATTTGACTATCTCATTGTAGTTCTTGTGTTTATAATTTTCAGCGGAAGACGGAACAATTGCCTCATTCTCACTTATGTCATTTATATTTACTACATTTTCCTCTTGTACTTCAATATTGTCACTGTGACACATTATTTTGAATGAAACTCCCATTTCGCCTGTAACATTAAATTTCACGCTCCCATTTATTGCGGACTTATCCTTATTTCGAAAATAAAAGTGTATGCTCACCCTCTTTCAAACAAAGCTCATAATCACCGTCCGATCCGTGTTCAAGCGTTCCTTGTTTCGCCCCATCAACATCTACATTGACATCGTATTTACTCAATAAAATGTTAGGAGTAAAATTAATATGAATTTTTACTTTATATGTATTTTCTTGTTCCAAAGAGCTAGCCAAATCATTATAGTTACTGTTATTTGCATTTCCGCACCCCGTAAGCAAAACAACAATAATTAACAATGTTAAAATTTTTCTCATAGTTACCTCACGAACAAAAATAAAAAAATGCTGCCGTTCCCCGACGTATGTATTGTTTTTCAATCCGCGCACTTAATGATAAGAAGCGTCTGCACTATCGGTATAGCCGCAACGACAACATCACCAAAAGTCATTTTGCGACCTATCAACGCCGTGACAAGCGAAACTATCGCAAGAAGCGAGGTTATCGCCGACCAAATGAGCGCCTCTTTCTTTCTGTCGGCAAGGGTGTTCAGTCCCGCCAGACCATAGCAAATCACCGTAAACGCGATTATAGCCAAATTGCCTATAAAGCCCATTATGCCGCCGTCCGCTATAATGCCGAACAGCGAATACCCCACAAAGAACGAGCGGTTTGTTATCTTAAACGCGAATATTCCGCATATCACCGCCGCCAACGCCATAAGCAGGCAAAGCCACGCCGTGATTTTTAAAACCTTTTTCATATAACATCACCTCTTGATTTTTATTATAACATACTTTTGGAAGTGTGTCAAGAGGAAGATCGATTTATTTAAAAGTTTTCCCCGCCAAACAGCGGGGAAAACTTTTAATGAGAAACACAAATTATACCTACGAGAATTTTAGGGATATCAATACCCAACATAATACGGATTGGGTCTGTTAAGTATCGCAAACAGGTCTATAAACCAACCAATAAGGAAAAATCCCGCAGTGAACATATACAGTAGTCCCGATCCGATCTTACCGTCGTAGAATTTATGTCCACCAAAAATTCCCAAGAACGCCCACAGCGCCAGGCATACCCACTTGCTCTTTTTCTTTCCCATAGGAACTCCCGCAACGGCGGTGTTGGTATTGGCGTTGTTTATCACGATCTGCTGCTGCGAAGGATTTGCTCCCTGAAGCTGCTCGACCTGTCTTCCGCACGAAGTGCAAAGAACCGCGTCCATAGGTATCTGCGCCGCGCAGAATTTGCAGAACTTAAAATTGCCTGCCGCAGGAGCCTGCACAGCCATACTTGTATTCGCCGGATAAACCGGCTGATTTGCATACCCGTAAGTATTTGCGGGAAACGCCGGAATTTCGACGCTATTCTCCTTTTGTAAATTTACGCCGTTGTTTTGATTGTCCATAATCAATTTCCTTTCTAATAAATCTAACCTTTGATACTAATATGCTGCTTATCAAAAACCGAAATCCAAGCCGCCAAACGCATCGTCCAAAATGCTGTTATAATCGTCCATTGCAGCGTTCATAGACAATTCCATATACTTTGATGTAATCTCTTGCGACTTCGCCATATATTTTGAAGTCAGTTTGTTCGCCCATTCGCTGTATCCCATAGTGTTTAAATCGATCCTATCTGCCATTTTGTCAATACCCTCGGCACACAAATCAGCTAATTTATCTATACCGTCTGCGGAAATATCGGAAATCTTATCCAAATCACTTTTATTGGCATTTAATTGGTTAATGCACTGTTCGGTTTCTTCATCGATCTGCTTTGCATAATCGTTATAAATTCCTTCAAAGGTCAAACCGCTGAATATACCTTCCGCTCCTCCGGGGCTGTTATCTTCGGGCTTGCTTTCCGCTGCCGAAACAGGTTCGCTTGCTGGCTCACTTACAGACTCGCTTGCGGGTTCACTTACAGGCTCGCTTGTCTGCTCACTTACGGGTTCGCTTATATCCGGTTGACTTTCACTCGCGCCTAAAGAGGTGCTTACCGCCGGATCACTGCTTTGCAAATTAACGGAGCTTTCCGCACCGGAATTTGAATTGACAGACACTCTTCCGGACAGACGGCAACCTGAAAGGCTCGTAGCCACCGCTGCGGCGCACACGACCGCCAAAACACTTTTTGATCTCATAAAAATTCTCCTTCCGCTGATAAATTCACATCAAATCGCTTTTGCGCAATTTCACCTATATTATACTCCGCGCACGGGAGCGCGGTATCGTTTTAGTTCATATTTAAACTATTTTCATAAAACGCAAGTTCACTTATGGTATAATACTTAAAATAATAAGAAACGGAACAGTTTGCAGACCAAACCGATTCGCACAAAAAACAACACCTATTATGACACAGGTTCGCCTGCGTCAATTTATAGGAAAGGAAGATCAGAATGATAATCGGCGACAGACTGCGGATACTGCGTGAGAAAAACGAGCTTACCCAATCCGAGATCGCAACCTATCTTTGCACCTCGCAGAGCTACTACGCTCAATACGAGAACGGTAAGCGTCAGATACCGCTTGACCGCGCGGCGCGGCTCGCACAGCTCTACAACGTTTCAATGGACTACATAAGCGGACTATCTGACAACATCAATCGCGGCTTCAAATAAAAAAAGCTCGGAGCGTAAACTCCGAGCTTTCTTTTTATTCAGCCGAACCGTCGGCGGGTTTTTTGTCAATGTCGTGAGCTGACGCTCGTTTGAACAGATCGTCGACCTGTTCCTTATCCACCTTTGTAGCCAGCGACACGATAATTATCGCCAGCATTGCCAGCACAAACGCGGGGAGGAGCGAATAAACTCCCGTATTATTCAGCGCCTTGACATTCTCCCAGATTATGACAGCCGCGCCGCCCGTTATAATTCCGGCAACCGCGCCCGGCATTGTCATTCGTTTCCAGAAAAGCGAGAGGATCATTACCGGTCCGAACGCCGCGCCAAGTCCCGCCCAAGCGTAGGACACCAATCCCATTACCGTGCTCTCTTTGTCAAGCGCGATAACATACGCAATCACCGCAACAAGAATAACCGTGCCGCGCGATATCCACATCAGCGTCTTTTCGGAGGCGTTCTTTTTAAATATCTTGAACATATCGTTCGTCACCGCCGAGGACGTTACAAGCAGCTGCGAATCCGCCGTACTCATAATAGCCGCCAATATAGCCGAAAGAATAACGCCGACTATCAACGCGGGCAGAAGCGAGCTTGACAGGAACATAAATATCTTTTCGCTTTCACCCATTTTGTTGAACGCCGCAAGCAGATCGGCATTTTTAGGGTCGTGGAGGAAGATCATTCCCAAACCGCCGACAAGCACAGCCGCAACAAGCGTGATAAACACCCAGATCGTTGCTATCAAACGGGATTTTTTGATCATATCGCTGTTCTTTATCGCCATAAAGCGCACCAAGATATGCGGCATACCGAAATATCCAAGTCCCCAAGCAAGCCCCGAAACGATGGTCGTTGTAGCCAGCTTTCCGTCCGGTGCGTGAATAAAGCTCCAATAGTAGTCCGTGATCTGATTTCCGCATATTTCGGTGGTTTCCGAAAGCGCATTCTGGAACGCCGAGCCTAAATCCGGCACTTTGATCACCACAACAATAGGCACTACCACCAAAGCTGCAAACATCAAAAGACCCTGTATCAAGTCCGTCCAGCAGACCGCCAGAAATCCTCCAAGGAACGTGTACGAAATAATAACCAGCGCGCCGATCGTAAGAGATACCTCATATTCGGTGCCGAACACGAACTCAAAGAGCTTTGCGCCGCCGTTGAACGCGGACGCGGTGTAGATAAGGAAGAAAAAGAAAATTATCGCCGCGCACACAATACGAACCACTGGTGACTTCGTAAAGAACCTCTTTTGCAGATATTCGGGTATAGTGATAGCATCGCCTGCCGCGTAGCTCATTTTGCGAAGCCGTTTCGCAACGATAAGCCAGTTGAGATATGTACCGATAAACAACCCGATAGCTATCCAGCTTTGCGTCATACCGCCGACCAACACCGATCCGGGAAGTCCCATAAGCAGC
>DILZ01000022.1:14479-16196 GCA_002425305.1 Ruminococcaceae bacterium UBA5579 | reverse complement strand
CAGCTGCCAAGCTGTCTGCCGCCGAGGAAATAGTCCTTAGTGCTTTTCGCCTTCAAAAAGCCCCAGATGCCTATTGCCAGAATGATCACCGCGTATAAGGCGAACGCAATGACCGTGTAAACGTTAAATTCCATTTTTTCAACTCCTAATCGCAAAATACATTTTATTATAACATATTTTGCCGTCAATTGCAATAGCTTTTTGGAAAAAAATAGATTTACCTGCCTTTAGCAGATAAATCAGGGTTTGTATACAAATATGCGGCTCCNNCCGCTCATAGCGGGGAGAGCCGCATTAAAACATCATTTAATAATCCGACACAACATTATACATTCTCAATTACTCAAGCGGGGTTTTGTAAACGCCCTGTGCAACGTATTTTGCGAGAGTTTCTTTTGCCGCCTCGACCTCGCTCTCATACGTTATCCCGAACCACTTGCTGTCGGTGGGGATATCAAGGCACTTGAAGCCGTTTGCCGATATCTCTCTGCCGACACACTCCGCTATGGTAAACTCCGCCTTCGGCTANNAACGCGTTCAATGTGTTCAGAAAATCCGAAAGCTGCCGCTCCAATATCTGCATAAACTCCGCCTTAAAGCCCCACATACTCATAGACGTGGTGTCGCTGTCGTTCAGAATACGCTCCTCGCCGCAATAAGTGCCGCGTATAATGCCGTCCGCGCCGCGCTTTATTCCTTTGGTTTCCTCCACCAAAGTAAGATAATGTTCCTCGCTTGTACGGCAGATACCGCGGTTTACACCGCCGTTTTCGGAAAGCGTGTTCTTTAACAAAAAGTCGACCGAACAGCTTGTACAGGTCGGATTTTTTAGGAAATCACCCAGCAGCTTAAATGCTTCCGCGCCGTAGAAGTCATCGGCGTTTATCACCGCGAACTCGCCGTCAAGAGCGTTCTTGCAGCACCACAGAGCCTGCGCCGTGCCCCACGGCTTTGTGCGCGACGGAAAATCGCCCGCTCTCACGGGGAGCTGATCGGGTGATTGAAAAACGTAATCCGTCTTGACGAGCTTTTCCGCTCTTGCGCCGATAGTGCTTTTGAACAGCTCCTCAATGTCCTTGCGGATTATGAACAGGACACGCGTAAAGCCGTTTTTCATCGCATCGTGAACGGAATAGTCGATAAGCAATTCGCCGTTCGGTCCTAGAGGTTCAAGCTGCTTTATTCTGTCACCGAAGCGGCTTCCCATTCCCGCCGCCAATACTACCAAAGTTAATTCCGACATATTATTCTCCTTAATATGCTAACAATATTCCAAAAGCTCCCGAACCGCAAAAAGAGTGCTGTCAACAGCGGTTTTCTCGTACTCGCGCAAGACCTTGATCACCTTTTCCCTTTCGGGAAGCATTTTCCCGTAATACGGATCGAAATACCCATCAAGACAGAAAAGCAAACTGTTACGAGCCTTGAAGTCGCCGCTTTTCAGAACACTTTCTATCGCCGCCGCGCCGATTTCGGCTATGATCATCTCCGCTTCGCCGCACTCCGTATGGCGCGGGAAGTACTTTGTATAGCGGTTATCCGTGACTACCGTGCCGCCGATCTCACAGCACAGCGTACCGCCGTTCGGGAAGAAGCCCTGCGCCTTGTAAAACCGCTCGGCACGTTCGTTTCCCTCAAGAACGTATAAATACACTTCGTCAAATCCGCGCTCGTACAGCCATTCCTCGGCGCGTTTGAACACCGCCGTTCCGTAACC
>DILZ01000022.1:13777-14314 GCA_002425305.1 Ruminococcaceae bacterium UBA5579 | reverse complement strand
AGAAGTCCCTTGTATCCCTCTTTCCAAGCTGCCGCGTACAGCTCGCCGATTTGAGAGCTGTCTTGCGCAGCCATTCTGCGTATTTCCATTATAAAACACTCCGCGGCAGTCCGTCAAACAGTGCTTCCATTTCATCAAGCGAAAGCCCGCGGATAAGCACCCAGCCGTCCTTTTCCGCGAGGAAATACGGTTGCAAACGCTTCATCGCCTCGTGATACTCGATCTGTCCGAGGACTGCGTCCTTTGTGATGCTCACCATCGATATAAACCACAAGTCGATCGTTTTGNNCTATCGCCCACTGCTTTTCCGCGACGAGCGGAAACAGCGAATCCGTCGTTTCCGTAAGCGCAAGACCCACCACAATCCTGCCGTCCTTTTCGTAAACGTGCGGATTGGCTCTGTAGGCTTCTTGCCAGCGCGTGTTTAAATCTTTATCCGCCTTTTTAGGCTTCTTTCCGAATAACCCCATAATGTCCTCCGCATTACTGCAATCCCGCAATGGATTCCAAAATCTTCTTCATCTTCTCCTCCGCCTT
>DILZ01000022.1:11647-13755 GCA_002425305.1 Ruminococcaceae bacterium UBA5579 | reverse complement strand
GGGAGCTTTCGACAGGAATCCTTGATTGTTCAGCTTGCCCGAAAGGAAATCGATATCCTTTTGAGCCGCCTTCTTTTCTTTTTCAAGACGAGCAAGCTCTTTTTCCTTGTCGACCAGCTCGCCCATCGGTATAAACACACGCGCGCTGTCGGTAACTATCGTTATCATTCCGTCCGTGTTCTCCGCTTTTTCAACCACGGTGAACTCTCCCGCGCCCGCGAGCTTCTCAAAGAACGGCTGCGCGTTCTTGAAAATGTCAGTGAACTGTGTTTCAACTATCTCGGTGACTTTCTTCGACGGAGGAACATTCATCTCGTTGCGCTGAACGCGTATCGCTCTAATAACGCCGATAACGCGCGAAAAGTCCTCTTTCTCCTTTGCGAAGTTGAGCTTCTCGTCATACTCGCACCACTTCGTCATCATAATGCTTTCGTGCTCGCCGTGCGGCAGCGACTGCCAGATCTCCTCCGTAACGAACGGCACGAACGGGTGAAGCGTTTTCAAAATACCGCGCATAATGTAAACGAGAACATTCTGCGCCGCCAACGCCGTTGTTCCGCCCTCCGCAATTCGCGGCTTGGTAAGCTCGATATACCAGTCGCAGAAAATATCCCAGGTGAAGTCGTAAACGTTCTGCACCGCAACGCCAAGCTCGTACGCTTCAAGATTTGCGGTGACATTCTTTATCATATCGTTATACAGCGACAGCACCCACTTATCCTCAGCCGTAAGGGTATCGGGCAAAACGGGCTTTTCAAAGTTCTCGGGGAGGTTCATCAGAATGTAACGCGAAGCGTTCCACAGCTTGTTGATAAAGTTTCTGGAGTTCGTGACCTTCGTTTCAGACCAGCGCATATCGTTTCCGGGAGCGTTACCCGTAACGAGCGTCAGGCGCAGCGCGTCCGCGCCGTATTTCTCGATAATTTCGAGCGGGTCTACTCCGTTGCCGAGGGATTTAGACATTTTCCGCCCAAGCTCATCGCGTACAAGCCCGTGAATAAGCACGTCCTTGAAGGGCTTTTCGCCTGTGTGTTCAAGTCCGCTGAATATCATTCTTGATACCCAGAATGTGATGATATCGTAGCCCGTAACAAGCGTTTGGGTGGGGTAGAAGTACTCGTAGTCGGGAGTTTTTTCCGGCCAGCCTAAAGTTGAAAAAGGCCATAAAGCCGAAGAAAACCACGTATCGAGTGTGTCCTCGTCCTGAACCATAGCCGCACCGCACTTCGGGCATTTCGTGAGGTTATCGAGCGTTATCTCGGTGTGACCGCATTCCTTGTTCTGGCAATAGAACGCGGGGATACGGTGTCCCCACCATATCTGACGGGAAATGCACCAATCGCGGATATTCTCCATCCAGAACAGATAGCTGTTTTCAAAGCGTTTGGGAACATAGCGAAGCTCGCCGCTCTTAACCACGTCTATAGCGGGCTTTGCAAGCTCTTTCATACTTACAAACCATTGCAGAGAAGCGGTAGGCTCTACGGTCGTGCCGCAGCGCTGGCAAGTGCCGACATTGTGCTTGTGCGGCTCTACTTTGACAAGCAAGCCTTGCTCTTCAAGATCTGCTACCATAGCCTTGCGTGCTTCGTATCTGTCCATACCCGCGTACTTTCCGCCAACGCCGTCCATTATGGTAGCGTCGTCGTTCATCATATGGATAACGGGCAGATCGTGGCGCTTGCCGACCTCAAAGTCGTTCGGGTCGTGCGCGGGGGTAATCTTAACGCAGCCCGTTCCGAACTCCATATCAACATAATCGTCGGCTACAACGGGAATTTCGCGATCGGTGAGCGGAAGCTTCAGCATTTTACCTACAAGAGAGGTGTAACGCTCGTCCTTGGGATTTACCGCAACCGCAGAGTCACCGAGAAGCGTTTCGGGACGCGTCGTCGCTATCTCCACAAAACCCGATCCGTCGGCTATCGGGTAGTTTATATGCCAGAAAAAACCGTCCTGTTCCTCGTATTCGGTCTCGATGTCGGAAATGGAGGTTTTGCAGTTCGGGCACCAGTTTATGATACGCTCGCCGCGGTAGATAAGCCCTTTGTTGTAAAGGTTCATAAACACCTTTTGTACGGCTTTGGAGCAGCCCTCGTCCATTGTGA
>DILZ01000022.1:11328-11642 GCA_002425305.1 Ruminococcaceae bacterium UBA5579 | reverse complement strand
GTTTTGCGCTGCTGCTTCTTTATCGTGCCGCCGTACTTGTCGTTCCACTCCCACGCGCGCTTCATAAAGCCGTCGCGCCCGAGGTCGTATTTCGTGACGCCCTCTTCCTTCATCGCCGAAACGATCTTCGCTTCGGTAGCAAGCGCGGCGTGATCCGTTCCGGGCAGCCACAGCGCGGAATACCCCTCCATTCTCTTAAAGCGGATAAGAATGTCTTGAAGAGTGCAGTCCAGCGCGTGACCCATATGGAGCTGCCCCGTGATGTTGGGCGGCGGCATTACTATCGTAAACGGCTTTTTCTGCGGGTCGCGCTG
>DILZ01000022.1:9810-11302 GCA_002425305.1 Ruminococcaceae bacterium UBA5579 | reverse complement strand
CCTTCGGGGAATAGGTTTTGTCAAGTTCCTTTTTCATTGCTTTGTCCCTTTCTTACTGTTAATAGATTATATTGCACCACCAATTAAGTGTTTCCGAATTTCGGCACTTTCTGTGCGGTTTTCCCCGCCTCCGNNAAAACCGCCATTAAATCAGTGCTTCCTTATACCCAATCTCCGGGCATTTCAAAGTCGGCAACGTTGTTGTCGTCATCAATAAAGAATGACAGTTCCTTTCCGCTCTTAATTCCATGTTCACTGGTATAAAAAATCAAAAAGTTAAATTCTATCTGACAGCCATCATACATATCCTCATCAACCTGTATAGACTGCAGTTCAAAATGCTCGAGGAACTGCTCCTTTGTTATCGGCTCGGGATTTTCGATTGGGCGTCCTTTTTTGTACGGATAAAAAATATCGTTGACCTCGCCTTCCTGCACGATCTCCTTAAAAGTTCGCTCTTTCATCTCGCTGTCCAATTCCGCTGCTTTCGCGGGATCTGCAAGAAGCTTTTCAAGCCTTGCAAAACCCGCGTCTGCAGTCAGATTATCCTGGGTTTGAATTACGACAATTACGTTCGCTTCGTGACCGCACCAATCCACAATACCCTCATACTCATACGAGGGCTTGGAGCGATCGTTAAAGTCATGCCCCATGGTGAATTTCCCGTAATCTTTCTCAACAGTGATCGGCTCAAACTTTTTCTTTTTTCCGAAACCAAACATAATTTTCCACCTTAACCTTTCACGCGCAGCTTCTCTGCCGCACTTTCATTGTCGATCAGCCCCAAAGCGCTCCGTCCGTAATGTTTCCGTCCTTGTCTATGTAGATCATAAACCCGTGGTCGGTAAACAAACCGTCCAAGTCCATATCAATATCTATCGTCTCGTCGTCCTCAACGCAGATGAAGCCGATCGAGATGTGCTTTCTGAATTCCTCAGGCGGCATAGGGTCGGGTTCTTCGTCGTAATCATGTTCTTCGTCGTCATCGGGATAGCTCCAGATCTCTATCGGCGCGGTTGGGTCATCGTCATCCATAAAGTCGTTCAGCGTGTAGTCGATAAGCCGCTTTTCAAGCTCCGCGGAGTTCTCAACAGCCCACGCAAGCCGCTTGAAGCCACACTCGGCGTTTGGGTCATCGTTGCAGCGAACTGTTGCGCTGATTTTGCTCTCCGCGCCGTGCCAGACAGCGTCGCCGTCGTAATATCTGTTTTTGCCGTCCCTGCGAACCGTCGAATGTGATTCCACGAGCTTGAATTTCCCAAGCTCGTTCTCCACAAAAACCGACTCCGACTCGGGTTTCCCAAAAAGAAATTCGGATATTTTTTTCCTAAAATCAAACATAGTTAATCCTTTCCGCGCAGCTTCTCAACAATGCTCTCATCGGGCGTAACGTAAAGCGTCTTATTGTTCGTGAAGATGACCATTCCGGGCTTTGCGCCCGCGGGCTTTTTTACGAACTTCACCGCAACGTGATCCACGGGAACGCCCGAAT
>DILZ01000022.1:6487-9787 GCA_002425305.1 Ruminococcaceae bacterium UBA5579 | reverse complement strand
AGGACTATCGTCTGCTCCGACGGCGTTTGTCCGTTCGTGCGGATTATCACGTGCGAACCCGCTATGTCCTTGGTGTGAAGCCATATATCGGTCGCCTTTGCGGTTTTGAGCGTGAGTATGTCGTTTTGGCGGTTGTTGCGCCCGACAAGTATCTCAAAGCCCTCCGTTGAGCGGAATTTCAGCGGATCGGCGAGCTTTTTGGACGGTCTGTCGTCGCCCTTTTGCGCACGGAGATATCCCTGTTCGCGCAATTCACGGCGAATTTCGGAAAGCTCGCTGTCGTTTTCGGCGCGCTGAACGCTGTCAAGCACGCTATCCAAATAAGACAGCTCCTCGCCGCCCTTTTTGATAAGCTCCGTCAGCTTTTTCTCCGCCGTGTCGAGCTTGCGGTATTCGTTGTAGTATTTCTGCGCGTTCTGCGCGGGAGTTAATCGCGCGTCAAGCGTTATCTCGCGCAGTTTGCCAGTGTAGAAATCCTCTAAAACGCACTTTGTCATTCCCTTTTCAAGACGGTAAATGTTCGCGTTTATGAGGTCGCCCGTGACTCGGAAAACCTCGCGTTCTCCACATTCGGAAAGCTCCTTTTTTTGCAGCTCCAGCTTTCGCGAAACGCGCTCGTATGCTGTGTTGACGGTCTTTAAGAGATCGCGGGCTTTCTGCTTCATACGGTCTTGCTTTGCCGCCGCACCGAAAAACTCGTCCAGCAGCTTGCTTGGGCTGTCGAATTTCGCAGACTTGTACAAGCCGCCGTACTGCTTCACGTCAACGAACGAAAAGTCCTTTTTTCTGCCTGTTTCATCGGTGAGCAGCGTGTAATTTGCCACTCCGTTAAGGGCTTTTTGGGCTTTTTCAAGGAAATCGCCTACACGCATTTTTTCGGGTTCGGACAACTCGCCGACTACCGCGTCAACATCGCCGGCCGCGTAAAACGCGCACTCCCGAGCGAAAATCGGCGCGACCCCCTCCAACACCGCCGAAAGAGCTTTCGCAAGCCGCTGACCGTCGTACTCTCCGCCGAAAAGCGAGTTCAGCACTTCGCCGACCTCCACATCAAGCAAGCACAGGCGTTCGGCTCTTGGGGGAGCTTCATATGGGATATTCGGCAAAATGCGCCGCCCCGTGAAGCTTTCATCGCCGCCGTCGGTTATTCGCTTTATGCTGTCTACAACTCTTCCGTTGCGCATTAAAATCACGTTGGAATACCGCCCCATTATCTCGCTTGTGAGGGTATTTGTCACCTTGTCGCCTATCTCGTTTACGCACTCAAAATCAAAGAACAGCACGCGCTCCAGTCCGTCCTGACGTATATTCACGAGCTTTCCGCCGCTCAAATGCTTGCGGAGTATCATACAGAACAGAGGCGGCGCGGAGGGGTTCTCGAAATCCTGCTCCGTCAAGTGGACGCGAGCCGCCGTGCCGCCCGCCGAAAAGACTACGCGCTTAGCTGATCTGTCCTCGCCGCCCAACATTCGCAGCGATACGATTATCTCCTCACGTGAGGGCTGATATATCTTGTCTACTCTCGCGCCCACGAGCGCGGAAAGTTCTTCCTTTACACAATGTAAAAAAGCTCCGTCAAGCGACATACCGCCGCCCTCCTTTTTTTATTGACTTTGTACAGTTGACAGTTATTTCTCGCACGGAGTGCGCACCACAACTATCAACTATTTCAGAAGTCAACCGTAAAAATCACTTGGCAATTCTCCTTAAGCGCGTTTTCGTAAAACGGAAGAATGTCCTCGCTCCAGCCTAAAGTATGATCTAAGCCGTCGTTATCTTTATATGCAAAATCATCTTCGATTTTCCAAAAATTTTGATTTATAATGTCCTGCAGATCATTTTGGTGAATATACTCGACGATCTCTTTTACATTATCGCCGTTTTTCAGAGTAATGACTTCCTCTTCCGTATCAACCAAAAACTCGCCGCCGAATATGATGTTGTCCGGAATACTGTTGGTTTCGCTCCATTTCCCGCCGCACAAACAGAATTGAAGCCCTTCCCACGCCTTGTCAAGCTCGCAGGCGCGGGGTGAACCGAACAAATTTTCCTCGATCTCGTTCAGCATATAGTCATACCGCTCCTCCATCGGAACGGAACGCAGTTTTTCGACCTCCGCGTCGGTCAGCGCATAAAGCATACCTAATCTCGACATAGCTGATCTCCTTTAATAACTACTAACTAACAACTAGCAACTATACCCGCAAGGGTCTTGCTCACACTCCGCGCTGAAGATCGAAACCTCGGCGAACCTCATCGTAATAAGCTTCGCAAAGGAATGAGCCGCCGCCTTTTCCGTGCCGAAATGTCCCGCATCGATAAGCGTGATACCGCAGTTTTCCGCTTCTATCCAGAAGTTGTGCTTGATGTCGCCGGAAATAATCGCGTCTATGTTGTTTTCACGCGCGCTCCGCATAATATCGCGGTCTACTCCGCCGCCGCAGCATACGGCAACGCGCGACAGCGACTTTCTCTCCGCGTCCTTTACGCTGAACTTCACGCAGTCGAGGTCGAGCTTCGCCTTGCAATGCTCCGCAAGACCTTTCGGTGTGAAAAACAGCGGCATTTCGCAGACCGCGCCGTAGCCCCTGTCAAGACAGCCGGTACTCTCGAACTCCAGCAGCTCCACAAGCGTTTCGTTAACGCCGTTTTTCGCTATGTCGAAATTCGTGTGCATAGCAATAGCGGCGATATCCTTTTGAATAAGCTCCACCACGGGATTCCACATCGGGATACTTTTTAAGCCCTCAAAGATCACGGGGTGGTGCGATATGATGAGGTTCGCACCCTTTTCGGCGGCTTCGTTTATCACCGCGTGAGTGATATCAACGCAGCAGCACACGCCCGTGACCTCCGCGTCCGCGTCTCCCACGAGCAAGCCCACGTTGTCGTAGCTTTCTGCGGTTTCAAGCGGCGCAAGCTCCTTTAAGTATTCCAGAACATCTTTGACTGTCATTTTAACTCATCCGCCTTTTTCAGAATTATCTCCGCTATTTCGCGAAGTTTTGCCGCTTCATCGCCGCGCAACGCCGATTTTTCCATTCCCGCCGCGTTTTTCAGCAGCTTTTCGGCGACCCTCGTGAGATATCCGCTGTCCGTGTTTTTGCCCGTCAGCGCAAAGATATCGTCCGGTTCGCATCGCTCCCCGGTATATTTTACCAGCATTACCGTATACAAAAAGCCGCCGTCCGAAGCGGCTTTTTCCTCAATTATCTCAAAGCCGTTTTCGCAAAGCCAGCACCGCAGATAATTCGCCTTTGTCATCGGTTGAAGTATAAACCGCGTATCCGCGCTTATAAA
>DILZ01000022.1:6265-6482 GCA_002425305.1 Ruminococcaceae bacterium UBA5579 | reverse complement strand
AGATAAGCTCGCCGCCCATTCCGCAGATAATAACGTCGTCCGCGAAATCGATCTCGGCAAGCCCGTCCGACTTCACCACGCGAACGTTGTTGACGCCCTGCTCCGCGACCGTTTTTCGTGCCGCTTCAATAGGACCGTCACGCACGTCGGACGCGATAACGAACCGCGACTTGTTCTGCGCAAGGAAACACGCAAGCTGCGCGTGGTCGCACCCGAA
>DILZ01000022.1:3934-6246 GCA_002425305.1 Ruminococcaceae bacterium UBA5579 | reverse complement strand
CTTTCAGGCGGTTATTGAGTACTATCAATTTCCGAGAGCCGCGTTGAGCTGCTCTACTATCTCCTCAGCGTTCACACCGTGAACCGAGCAGGCTTGTCCGACGCTCTCGCCGCGTGCGGACGGGCAACCTAAACAGTGCATTCCCATACTCAAAAAGATAGGAGCTGCCGCCTCGCCGTTAAAATCAAGGATATCTCCGATAATAGTATCAACAGTAACTTGCATAGTAAAACTTCCTTTCGCCTTTTTTCTTTTATAAGCGTATGCAAAAACACATACACATATTATTATACCACATTTTTCGCGTTTTGTCTAGCCGTTTTTTGTTAATTCAGAATAATATTCCTGTCTTTACTTGAATATGATTTCAAAAAAGGAGTGAAAATTATGGGAAAGTTAAAATCAATACTTATCGGCGCGGCGGCAATATGTTGCGTTTTTCTGACAGGGACAAGCACCGCGGCGGGCGTTTTTTTGCGGAAGGCGGCGTATATCTCGGCGGGAGCGTTCGACGCGGATGACAAGACAACGGAAAGCAGCAGTTATACTGCCGGCTCGGGCAGCGCGCAAGATGAATCAAGCGTTCCGCAAAGTACTGTCGACGTAACGTCATCAAGCACAACAAGCGTTCCCCAGAGCGTTGAAAGCGTGATCTCCGCAAGCTCGGACAACTCGTCGGCTTATCCCGTCGTCGAGCTGCCGCCTCAAAAGCGCGGCAAGATCATAATAAAAAACCGCACCGACGGCGAGGACGACACGGACTATTCTCAGTACACCGACAACAGCGGCATTATCAAGCACCTAAACTTCGGCTATTTTGACGACCCCAACATTATCACGCTTTCAAGCGGCGCACAGATACGCAATTACACCGATGAAACGAACACGACACTGTTCGCGGTGTCGGACGAGCTGCCGTCTTTAGGCAGCTTTGACGGATTTGAGCTTGGCAGNNCAGCGGCGAGCCGCAGGTGCTTATCTATCACACCCACACAACCGAAAGCTTTCTGCCCGCAGGCGACCGCTTCGACCCCGATTATCCGATAAGCACGAGCGACTGCACACGAAATATGACGGCGGTCGGCGACGCATTGTGCGAGGCTTTGGCGGCGCGCGGCATTTCAAGCGTACACGATTGCAGGGTACACGATTACCCTATGTTCACGGGCGCATACTACCGCTCCGCCGATACTCTTCTTGAAGATTTGGAGGAGTATCCGAGCATAAAGATAGCGATAGACCTTCACCGCGACGGGATACTCAATCCCGACGGTTCGGCGACAGCGCCCATCGCTCAAATAAACGGCAAGACCGCCGCTCAGTTTATGATAATCACAGGCTGCGACAGTCCCGAAACGGAGATACCCGAATATATGACGAACTTCAAGCTGGCGTGTCTGCTGCAAAACTGCGCCGAGAAAGCCTTTCCGACGCTTGCGCGGCCAATGCTTTTCGACTACCGGAACTACAATCAGTCGCTGTTCAAGGGCGACCTGCTGATAGAGGTCGGAAGTCAGGGCAACTCGCTTGACGAGGCGCTGTATACGGGCGAGCTGTTGGGTGAAGTGATCGCCGATGCCGTGGAAAGGCTCAAATAGCAGTCGGTCAATATCGACACTGCAGCTAACAACTATTTTTTATTATGCTCCGCGAATGTTCCCGCGATACCGCCGACAAACCGCCATTGCCGCTCCATATAAGTGCGAAGCGGCTCTGTCGCGTTACGATAATCGGCGGCGGCTTTTTGNNCGGGATCGGAGAAGCTGCCGCTGACGGCACACGCGGCAAGATGACCGCTTTCCAGCGCTGCCGAGATACCCTCGCCCATAGGATTCAGAAAACCCGCTGTTTCTCCCGCGAAAAACACTCTGCCACGCGCCGGCTGGACCGTGTATCCTTTGCGGATACGCGGCATCAGCCACTTTTCTTCTTTCAATTGCGCCGCGAGCTTCAAGCCGTGGCGCTCTTTCATATATTCGATAAACCGCGTGTAATACTCCCCTATCAGGCGAGTTTCAAATACCGAAACTCCCAAAACGAGCTTGTTATCCTTTACGTTGAACCACGCGTCGTACTCGGATAACTCCGGCTGCAAATACGCGTAGAAATAATGCGGATCAAGCTCGATGTCGCCGTCGTTAAAGGTCTGATACGTCGTGACATATTCCTCGGCGCGACCCGTAAGTTTCCTTTTAAACGCGCCGACAACTCCCTCGCAGTCGATAACATACCGCGCCTTTTCGGTATAAACGGTATCTCCGCGCAGTGTCACTTCAACGCAATCCGGCAGCTCCGAACAGCCGACTGCCGCA
>DILZ01000022.1:0-3924 GCA_002425305.1 Ruminococcaceae bacterium UBA5579 | reverse complement strand
CTTTCCGAGCGAGCCAATTGTCATATTCGCTGCGCCAAACGTTAAGCCCCGGCTGTTCAAAGCGGAATTCTTTTCCGCAGTCGTTGGTGAATATCATTCCGCTGTTCTCCGCAGGAGCGCACAGCGCGATATCAGGCACGGGTTCGCCGAAATAACGCGCGGTAAGCTCCATAGACTTCTTTATCAGCACGCCCGAACAGGACTTATAGCGCAGCAAGGCAAACCTCTCTACCAGCAGAACGCTCATTCCGCGCTCCGCAAGCGCTTTGGCGGNNCCTGCGGGACCCGCGCCGATAACTATCGCGTCAAACATCGCTATTCCCCGCGTGAGCCTTTTTAAGACAGTCTACCAAATTAAACACCGCCTGGCGCTCCTCGTCGTTAAGCTCCGTAATATTCACCGAAACGTCGTTCGATAGGTTGAGCATATTGTCAACCGTTGTACCAAAGATACCCGCCATTTCGATAACGTGCTTTAGCTGCGGCGTGGCAAATCCAAGCTCCCAGGCGTTCACGGAGCTTCTCGAAACTCCGAGCCGCCGCGCAAGCTCCGCTTGGGACATTCCAGTCTTAAAACGCATATTCACTATCTGCTGACATAAATTATAGATCATAAATATTTTTTCTCCTCTTAATCATTTTTTGACCGGCTTCTTATCACGAAAAGAAAATGGCTTAATAACAAGGATATGTTTTGAGCAAAGATCAAACCGTGATAATATTAACTTACAGCCCTGATAATATTATAATCTCCCTTTTCGTTAGTTTGTATATCATAAATCGAAATACGCTTTACATAACAGATTATAATACTTGACAAATTGATTATAATATGCTATAATAAAGAAAAAACCGATTGAATTCTTTTCCTCACCTAAGGCGGGGAAAAGAATTTAATCGGCTGTTCCTTAATTATGTGAAAGGATGGGTATTATGAAAAAATTTATTTCAACAGCTCTTATATGCGCAATGATAACCGGGTGTTCTGCCCATCGCGAGGGCTATAATGATGTAAGCGTAGCAAGTGCCGAAAACGACACCTTAAGCTCGGCACTCGAGGAGGAAAGCAAGGCGTCGGATATCTCCTGCGAAACCTCCGACGCGGCGGATAGCGCACCCTTCAACAGCGAGAGCTCCAACGCGTCCTCCGTATCGGAGAGTGCGGATAATGACAGCGAGGTATCGGTTGCAAACGATACTTCAACTGTCGATGAGAATAAGGCTAACGGCGCGGAGATAACGGTATCCGAGGCAAACAATGATACCCAGCAGGAGGACAGCAAACCCGCAGAAGAACCGGTTACTTCCGAACCTCGGTGGAGTGAAACAAAGTGTGAGGGTACAAGGTACATAAACGCCAATGGAGTATACAGCCGCAAGACAGCAGTAGTTGGCAGCGAGGCGGTAAAGAAGTACGGTGTGAATGATAAAGTGTCCGTTATCGCGGTAACTGATACGGGTTACTATAAATTGGACGATGGTACGTTTATTCATCAGGATTATTTAGCCAGCGAAGAGGTTAAGGTTGTAGAGAAACCCGCTACACCCTCTGCGGTATATGATAAGAGCGCAGAAACGCTGTTGAATTCCGCCGCTCTGAATCCGATGAAGACGAATAACGATACGGTGGACGCTCAGGTAGCTGAGATACTGAAAAATGCAGTAACTGACAAGATGTCTACATATCAAAAGGTAAAGGCTGTTTACGATTACATTATTCGCACATCTACCTACGGAACTCCCAAAGGTGTTTACGGCTATGAGAATTATGCTAGTAAGTTAGATAATACAATAGTTCTAGAGTCAAGGTTCTTACTTGATGAGGGGGTAGGTGTTTGCAACAACTATGCGGCTCTGTTTACGGTGTTAACCCGACGCATAGGTCTTGAGAGCTACTATGTGACCGGACAGGTAGCATCAAAAAACGGCGGAATGACCGGTCATGTGTGGTCAATAATCAAGCTTTCCGGAGAATACTATATCTTTGATACACAGATAGAGCAGTCCAACCTCTCCGATGGAAAGGTAGGGTATAATTGGTTCTGCAAGAAAGATACTTCAATGTCTGAAACATATTCCTACATTCCGAGCAGAGATATTTCAGTATCAAGCTTTGGTGGTTTTAAGCTTGCAGAGGTTAAGTACCCCGATGTAGATGGGAAAGTAACTCCTATTGAGGGTGGTTATATAATTGAATATGAAGATGGTGTTACTGAAACGATACATTTTGGAGGGGGTATGAGTCACGATATCGACTCTATACTTGATATGTTCGGAATTTCAAGAGCAAACTAAGGAAAAACGCATAAATAATGCTTTAAATAACATAAATATTATTTAATCATCGATTCCTTAACTGATGGAATTCATACGACATCGAATTATTTCGGAAGGAAAAAATATGTTTACAAGAATCAGCAAAGTAATATTATGGATCTTAGTTATCGGAGGAGTTATAACCTCGATCGCGGTAGGTTCAAACGATCATATGGGGGTGGTTCGTTCCCGTCGGAATACTCGCAACGCTTGTGCTCATATCCGGTATAGGTATGCTGATAGAAATGGCGGATAATATCTCGGCAAGCAGAGAGTTCCTTTATAAGATAGCAAGCAAAATGGGCGGCTCTTACGGCACGAACAACGCCGGCAGAGCTTACAGCGCACCTCAGCCGCAAGCCCCCGTAAACAAGGACTACGTCAGCGCGCTCTCAAGGCTGAGCGCGGTAGCTAACGGCGGAGCAATACCTGTCAGCGAATTCTGGTACTGCACCAAATGCGGCGAAAAAAACGACAGGCTCGCCTCCATATGCAAGGGCTGCGGAAAGTATAAATAACAATTGACAATAGGACTTGACAAACCCGCCCGAATATGTTATAATAAAGTTGTTGAAATAATTCAACCTTGAAAAAGCATATGGAGGTAAAACAATGATACACAAAATAAACAGCAGCATTGCAAAATACGGAGACTGGATATTCTTAGGCGCGGCGTTGTACAGATTCACGTTCTACATTCTCGACCTTATTGCGGCATTTAACGGTGGTGCGGGTAGAGGCGTTAAATACATATTCAGCGGATTATTTGATGCGGCTCTTTACCTTATACTTCTGGCGATCTTCATTGGCATCGCAAGAAAGCTCACAGGCGTATCGGGCATAAGCATTATGACTACCAATAATAACAACTATGCTCCTCAGGCTCCCGGAGCTACTCAGGTTCCTCCCGTGATACCCCAGGTTCCCGCGGCAGGTATATGGTTATGTTCAGCGTGCGGAATACAAAATGTCGAAGGCACATCTTTCTGCTCTAAGTGCGGCAAGCCAAAATAAAAATCAAAACATAAAAAACCCGCTCATATGAGCGGGTTNNCTTTTTAATCTCTTGTATAAACCCAATCCGGTTTGTACTTTACCACATCCGATATCTTATCACCGAATTCAAAATCATCGGCGTCAAACAAAAGCAGCGTCTTCCCGTCGGGAGTGAGCGCACAAGCATAAACAGATGAACTGCCGCTGCTTACAATACCGTAGCTATTGGTTTTTTTGGTAATTGTAAGCAGGTTGCCGCTAAGCTTCCAGCTGATAGGAACTGTTTCGTAGCCGGTTGTCAAAGTGTTTGATTTTAGATCTAAGGTTCTGCCGACTGCCGAAGGATACGGCTTGTTGATCCAAACGTGCCTTAGCTTCCCCTTAAAGCCCGCGTTGGGAATTATCGCCGCGAACAAAACGATTATAAATGCCGTAAGCACTGCCGCGCACGACGATATGATAATGATCTTTTTCTTTTTCGCGGGATCGAGCGGTTTGCGAGCCACAGGTGCGTTCGGCTGAACGAACTGCTGCGGCGGCAACCTGCTTACAATTACCAAAAAAACCAATAGCTACGGTATTGTAAGCAGCGGCAGTTCATCTGTTTATGCT
>DILZ01000102.1:6624-8682 GCA_002425305.1 Ruminococcaceae bacterium UBA5579 | reverse complement strand
ATACTTTAACGGGCTGTAAAAAAGCCGAGCCTCCCCGCCGGTGAGAGAAAACCGCATAATTCTTTTTGGGAAAGAGCATTATCCGCAAGCCGAATATGTATGGGTAATTTTTTTCATTAAATTATATTATTAAGGAGTTTTAAGGAGGTATTGTATGGAAGATACGAAAAAGCTGATCGAAAAGTACAAACGCGAGCTTATGGAGCTTAGCCGAACCTCGCCGGCGAAAGCACCCGAGCAGACCGCGACAGCGGAAACCGACAAGACGACAGCCGCCGAAACGGAGCAGACCGCCAGATCGCCGAAGATCATCGGATATGTGACGGACGACGGCGAAGGCTTTCCCGCAGTGTTCGACAAGTATATCACCGAGGCGGTGGAGAGCAATGAGATCGAAAGAGTGAACAACAGCACGGACGACGCACCGTTTACGTTCGACGATATGGACGAACCCCGAGGAAATGTCACGACCGTCAACGCCGATAATGACGATAATAACAATGATGATAACGATGATGTTATCGCCGTGCCGCCCGATCTGTTCGACAAAAGAAGCGGCGACTTCGAGGACGATGCGGCACCCGCCAAGCGCGATATGGCTCAAAGCGAAATGGAACGCGGCACGGGCGAGCCTATCTCCAACTTTCCGGTTTCGGAGTATTCGACAGAGGAGGAGTTCGAAGCGAGAAACACCGGGGGCGGTATGCTGGAGTTCCGCGTTTTCTCCGCAAACCAGGCCCTGCCGGTAGAGGGCGCGGAGATTGTTGTTACGACATATATAAACGACGAGGAACAGAGAATGTTCAGAACTATGACGAACAGCAGCGGCGAAACGGAAACATTCACACTTCCCGCGCCGTCCAAGGAGCTTTCACAGAATTCGTCGAACAAGGTCCAGCCGTTCTCGCTGTACAATGCCGTTGTGGAAAAGCCGGGCTACACAAAGGTGATACTGCGCGATATTCCGATATTCGACGGGGTGCTGTCCATTCAGCGCGTCGCGATGCTGCCCGAGTCGGAAAACGACGGGAACGCTCCCGCCGAGGAGATAACGGAGGTGCCGAATGCCAAGTAATCTGCCCGTAATACCCGAGAGAATAGTCGTACATCTGGGAACGCCCGATTCAAACGCGGCAAACGTTTCCGTGACGTTCCCCGATTACATCAAAAACGTCGCCTCCAGCGAGATATTCCCCACCTGGCCCGAGGCGGCGCTTCGTGCGAACATCTATGCGCAGATATCTTTTGCGCTGAATGNNGTACAGAAGCCGCGGCTATGATTTCGATATCACGAATTCCACCCAATACGACCAGGCGTTTGTTTACGGACGCGATATATTTGCAAATATCTCACGGATAGTGGATGAGATATTCAACAACTACATAGTCCGCCGCGGCAGCGTGGAGCCGCTTTTCGCGATGTTCTGCAACGGCACGACCGTAACCTGCAACGGTCTTTCGCAGTGGGGCACGGTAACGCTCGCAAACCGAGGCTATACCCCGTATGAGATATTGCAGTATTATTACGGCAACGATATCGATATCGTATACAACGCGCCTATTTCCTCCAATATCCAAAGCTATCCCGGCGCGCCGTTCGGGTTCGGCTCTTCGGGGAACGAGGTGCGCCAAATTCAAGTAGAGCTGAACAGAATAGCGCGGAATTATCCCGCGATTCCGAAGATATATCCCGCAAACGGCATCTTCGGAGAAAGCACCACGCAGGCCGTATCGACGTTTCAGCAGGTGTTCAATCTCCCCGTAAGCGGGATCGTGAACAAATCGACGTGGTACAAGCTGAAATACATATACACAGCGGTAAAAGGGCTTGCGGAGCTTACGGGCGAGGGGCTTTCGCCGGAGGAGATCGACACGCCGTGGGGCGATGATCTGCGGCTTGGCGATTACGGGCAGAAGATACGCTCGCTGCAATACTATCTGAATGTCATCGCGTACTTCAATCCCGAAATACCGTCCGTTAAGGCGAACGGCGTGTTCGACAACGCGACCGATGAACAGGTGCGGGCGTTTGAGCGCTTTTACGGTATCAATCCTGAC
>DILZ01000102.1:3482-6566 GCA_002425305.1 Ruminococcaceae bacterium UBA5579 | reverse complement strand
GTGAGAGAGCGGCGGCGGAGCTGTATCCCGGTTATAACTTGACTCCGGGTATGCGGAACAAGGACGTTCGGGAATTCCAGACGTATCTGCGCGTTATAGGGCAGAATATCTCGCAGATACCCGTTATTGACGTTACCGGCTATTTCGGTCCGGAAACGGAACGCGCCGTTCTTATTTTCCAGAGGCTTTACGGTCTGGAGCCGACGGGGTTTGTCGGAAGCCCGACCTGGGACGCCGCCGCCCGCGAATATAACTTCATCAGATTCGGCACGGAGCGCACGGGATAAAGACAGTTATATAACTAATTAACAACAAAAAATCCCCCGATGGGCGTAAGCCGTCGGGGGAATTGGTATTGGAAGCGGTATGCGGAAAACGTACGAACAAAAGATGAGTAATGTAAACGGGACGCTCCGCTTCCTGCAAATGGAAGATGAATCGAGGTCAAAACTATGGCAATTGATAAGGAGTGATGATGAGTCCCTGGTATAATTCCGACCACACTTGTATTTTAGCAGATTTTCTCCGCCGCGTCAACCATTGTTACAAAACTGTAAGGATATTGTAATAAAATTGAAAGATTTTGTAACGGTTCTGTAACCATTTGCTATGCGTCTGAAAAGCGGTTTATTTTTTGCGGTTAAGTCCGGCGAGTATTTCGTCGACAGCCCTATCGCCGGCATTTTTTGAGTAGGCGTTCTCGTCGTCGTCCGAAAACAGGTCGTTTAAGCCCTTTGACGCGAGTATTTGGGTGCTGCGCTTGCCGGATGTTTTTTCGGTCTTTGCGTGGTAGGGACGCGGCGCGTCAAGCTCGTCGCTGTCATCGGCACGGGCAGAGCGCGTCCTGCCTATCTGAGGCACTGATTGTTTACCGACGGACGGCTGCGCGAAAAACGCGTCGTTGTCAGCTCTTTTGGAGAACACGGGAAGCTCGGCGGTCTTTTCGGACGTTGTCTCGCTCGACTCGCCCTTGTAGTTTTGTGAGGATCGATTTGCCGAAACGTTTAACGGAGTTTTCGGCTCGGGTCTGATAGCGGCGGGATTCCGTTTTTTGATCTCGGTTGGAGTGCGTTCGGTATCCTCCGCCGTGTCCGCGCTGTGTAAAATCCCGGTATCTAACAGCTTATTGTCCGTGCGCGCGGCGGGTTTCTTGTCCGTCAACGGGATTATGGGGCGCTCGCTTATGGGGATATCTTTTTTGGGATTATTTTGCTTGCCCGCATAGTTGAACAGCACACTGCTGTCCTTGGGCAGCGGTTTATGACTGCGGTCCCTGGCATAGGACGCTTTGCCCTCTGTATCGACGGACAGCTTGATATCCGTATGCGGACGCTCCTCGCTGCTGTTTTTAAACTTTGGTTCTACCTCCGGTTCGGGACGGTTCGCGGATACCGTACGGGCGATCTCGAACAGTATCAGGGCAGCACACGGCAGTATTGCGACAACCATAACTCCGAGCGGCGTTTTGATAAATCCGATAAGTCCGCCCAAAAAAATGCTTGAATAATCGGCTCTGCCCAAAAGCTTGGATTCGGGGAACTCATACAGTGCGTCCTTATAAGTCACGGATAAATATGATACGCCGTCACGGGCGGTAATATCCTTGACATAACCCAAGGTCGGCGCGTCGTCCGCGTCAGCCTTGAGATACAGCACCAACTTATCCGTATCCAGATCCGCCGCCGTGCTCCTTTTGACGAACACAGCGCTGCCCTTTGGCGCAGTCGGAATGTCATCGGTTTCCACAAGGTATATATTCGAACCGAATATATCAACGGTCTTCTTCGAGCCGAACAGCGACGCCGCAATAACCAGCAATATGCACATAACTATCAATATCGCGCTGAACACATAGCCCAATATTCTCAATATATTTTTTTTCAATTTTATTTAAAATCCTCCTTTTTTGTACTTGACAAATCGGAAAAAATGTTATATAATAATATAGTCGCTTTGACACATCTTAATTATACCACGTTTCTATGCTTTTTGCAAGTGCTTTTTATAAAAATATGCTAGTGTAGCTCAGTCGGTAGAGCAGCGCATTCGTAATGCGCAGGTCGGGGGTTCGAGTCCGTTCACTAGCTCCACCGGTAATTAAAAATACCCCTCGCTTTTTTGGAGAGGGGTATTTTTAATTACCGCAATGAGCGTTTTTTCAACTTATCTAACAGCGTCCGACAGCGTCCGAAATATCGAGCGCTGTTATTTTACGATCATAAGCATTATGGAAAAATAGTGGAATACAGTACCTGCAACGGTAAAAATATGCCATACGGAATGGAAATATTTTTTCGATTTTATAGCGTAAAAAACAATTCCGATGGTGTAGCACAACCCGCCGATCAGTAAAAACCAAAGTGAGAGGGGTGAGCAGTGTGTAAGCATCGGTTTTATCGCAAAAACTACCGCCCATCCCATAAGCGCGTAGCAGATAACGGACGGTTTTCGAAACTTCTCTAAATTAACGGAGTTCATCACTATGCCCAGTGTTGCCGCGCCCCAGATAACTCCGAACAGCACCCAGCCGACTGCTCCGCGCAGCGGGATCAGCGTTATCGGAGTGTATGTTCCCGCTATCAGAAAAAAGATAGTGTCGTGATCCATTATTCGGAAAAAATTTTTTGCGGTTCTGTTCGTCAAGGCGTGGTAAAGAGTCGACATCGTGTAAAGAAGGATCATCGAAAAGCCGAATATCGCGGAACTTACCACTTCCCACGCTCCTCCGTGAATAGCGGAAATAACGATCAATACCGCTGTTCCCGCAATGGCAAGCAGGCTTCCTACGCCGTGAGTTACCGAATTGAATATCTCCTCGCCCAATGTGTAGCGTTTTGTAATATCCGGTGCAAAACTGTTGTTTTTCATAGTTACATCTCCTTGTTACAGTACTAATATTAACACTTGTGCAATGCTTTGTCAAGTGTTATTTTATTTTTTCACACAAATTTTCGTTAATTCTCAAAAGATATTGCGTTTTTCGCGAAAAAAGAGAGAAATTATGCGGGAGCGCAGCAGAAACGAAAAAAAATTAAAAAATTGTGAAAAAGTCCTTGACAATCATTTCCTCTTGTGGTATAATAT
>DILZ01000102.1:275-3472 GCA_002425305.1 Ruminococcaceae bacterium UBA5579 | reverse complement strand
TATAGGCGAACTATGCCCAAAAATCCCTTGTGGCGATATTGCGTTGCGCAGTGCCGAACGGCGGCGTAATGCGACAAATTTCCGTTAGGTCAAGGAAAAAAGCGATACACAATCGCTTGTATTGTCTTTAATGATTTGGCACATAAACGGATAAAAGTTTTGTCGGCGCGAGATCGGCGACAAAGCAAAAGGTGCGTTCCGACAAGTGCAGCGCAACGGCGTTGACGTGGAGCGGAGCAAGCCGCCGGGAAAGCGAAGTGGAGCGAAGCGAAACGGAGCTTTTTCGGCGAGGCTAAAAAANNGTGCGGAGCGATTTTAGAATAGGAGTGATCAAAGCCGATGGTAAATACTAAGCCTGTGCAGTCGGGAAAAACAACCAGACAAAGCTTCTCGAAGATCAATGAGGTAATCGATATACCGAACCTCATAAGCATCCAGAAGGACTCTTACGAGTGGTTTCTGAAAGAAGGGATCAAAGAGGTCTTTAAAGATGTATCTCCGATAGTGGATTCAAACGGAAAGTTTGAATTGTCGTTTATCGATTACAGAATGAACGAGCCGCCCAAGTATTCTATCGAAGAGTGCAAGGAGCGCGACGCGACGTATGCCGCTCCGATGAGAGTTATGGCGCGCTTGTTTAACAAGGAAACCGGCGAGTCTATCGACAACGAGATCTATATGGGCGATATGCCGTTGATGACAGAAAGCGGAACGTTCGTTATCAACGGTTCCGAGCGCGTTATCGTATCGCAGCTGGTGCGTTCGCCGGGCGTTTACTATGGATTTGATTATGATAAAACAGGCAAAAAACTGTTTAAGGCTACTGTGATCCCGAACCGCGGTGCGTGGCTGGAGCTTGAAATGGACGGATCGGACGTGTTTTATGTGCGTGTTGATAAGAACCGGAAGTTCGCGTGTACGACATTTCTGCGTTCTATCGGGTTGTCAAGCGATCAGGATCTTATCGGAAAATTCGGTGAGGATCCGAGGATAACGGCCACCATTGACAGCGGTAAGGATAATACAAAGAACGAGGAGGAGGCTCTCCTTGAGGTATACAGGAAACTGCGTCCCGGCGAACCCGCGACGGTGGATTCCGCGCGCGCAACGCTCGATAATCTGTTCTTTGACGCGAAGAAATACGACCTCTCGCGGTTCGGACGCTATAAGTACAATAAGAAGCTGGCTATTTCTCCGCGTATCACGGGCAGAAAATCGGCTGAGAACATCGTAGCTCCGTTAACGGGCGAGGTCCTGCTTACAGAGGGCGAGATCATCACCAAGGAAAAGGCGCTTGAAATACAAAACGCAGGCGTTATGGAGGTCGCTGTCTTCAAGGCTGACGGCGAGGGAGTTATAAAGGTCGTCGGAAACGGAATGGTGGATATCCGCGGATTTGTTCCCGAGGATATGGACGTTGAGGCGCTTGGCATAAATGAGCAGGTAAAGTTCGGCGTGCTGGAGGAGATACTTGAGGAGGCGGACGGCGACGACGAGAAGCTGGCTTCCCTTATCGCTAAGCGTTCCGATGAGCTTATCCCCAAGCATATCACTCTTGAGGATATATTCGCGGTGGTCGGATATTTTATGAACCTCAATGAGGGCATCGGCGAGATAGATGATATAGATCACCTTGGCAACAGACGTATCCGCTGCGTCGGAGAGCTGCTGCAAAATCAGTTCAGAATAGGATTTACGCGTATGGATCGCACCATTCGCGAGAGAATGGGGCTTTGGGGCAACGAGCAGGAAAACATCACCCCGGATAAGCTGATAAACGCGCGTCAGGTAATAGCGGCAATGAGAGAGTTTTTCGGAAGCTCGCCGCTGTCGCAGTTTATGGATCAGAACAACCCGTTGGCGGAGCTTACTCACAAGCGTCGTCTGTCGTCGCTCGGTCCGGGCGGTTTGTCAAGAGACCGCGCGGGATTTGAAGTCCGCGACGTTCACTACTCGCACTATGGACGTATGTGTCCGATAGAAACGCCGGAAGGTCCGAACATCGGATTGATATCGTATCTTGCTACGTTCGCCAGGATAAATGTCTATGGGTTTATTGAAGCACCCTACCGCAGAGTGGACAAAGAAACAGGCGTGGTTCTTGACGAGGTAGTCTATATGACGGCTGATGTTGAGGACAACTATGTCGTGGCACAGGCGAACGAGCCTCTTGACGAGGAGGGTCACTTTGTCAGACCGCGTGTAAACGCGCGCTTCCGTGACAGGATCCTCGAAACAGAACGTGAAAAAGTCGACTTTATGGATGTGTCGCCTAAGATGATGGTGTCCGTGGCGACAGCTATGATACCGTTCCTTGAAAACGATGACGCGAACCGTGCGCTTATGGGCGCGAATATGCAGCGTCAGGCGGTGCCGCTTATGGTGACGGATAACCCGATAGTCGGCACGGGTATGGAATACAAGGCTGCGNNCTGCCGTAGATTCGGGCGTTGTCGTATGCGCGAAGGAGGACGGCGTTGTCACCGATGTTTCCGCAGACCGCATCGTAATTACCTCGGACGACGGCAAGGAACACCTGTACAAGCTTATAAAGTTCAAGCGCTCTAACCAGGGCAACTGTGTAAATCAGCGTCCTATCGTGAATAAGGGCGAAAAGATAAGCGCGGGCGACGTTATCGCGGACGGTCCCGCAACGAAAATGGGCGAGATAGCTCTCGGAAAGAACGCTCTTATCGGATTTATGACGTGGGAGGGCTACAACTACGAGGACGCCGTGCTTATCAACGAAAAGCTGGTGTACAACGACGTTTACACGTCCATTCATATCGAGGAATACGAGCTGGAGTGCCGCGAAACAAAGCTCGGTCCGGAGGATATCACGCGCGATATCCCCAACCTTTCGGCAGAGGCGCGGAAAGATCTCGATGAACGCGGCATTATCAGAATAGGTGCGGAAGTACACTCAAACGATATTCTGGTAGGTAAGGTCTCTCCTAAGGGAGAAGCGGAGCCTACCTCGGAGGAAAGACTGCTGCGTTCGATTTTCGGTGAAAAATCCCGCGATGTTCGCGATAATTCCTTGAAGGTCGCGCACGGAGAAAGCGGCGTTGTTGTTGACGTCAAATGCTTTAACCGTGAAAACTGCGACGACCTTTCTCCCGGAGTAAATGAAAAGGTTCGCGTTTATATTGCGCAGAAGCGTAAGATATCGGTCGGCGACAAGATGGCGGGACGTC
>DILZ01000102.1:0-195 GCA_002425305.1 Ruminococcaceae bacterium UBA5579 | reverse complement strand
CCTTCCCGTATGAATATCGGGCAGGTGCTCGAGGTCCATTTGGGATATGTTGCTAAAGCGCTTGGCTGGAAGATAGCTACGCCCGTATTCGACGGTGCGCACGAGCAGGATATCCGTATGCTGTATGATGAGGCTCGCGAGAAAAAGAACGAGCTTGACGGCGCGGACGGTCCGGGTTTGGATTTTACAAAGCTG
>DILZ01000100.1 GCA_002425305.1 Ruminococcaceae bacterium UBA5579 | reverse complement strand
ATTCTTCTGAGTCTGATTTTTACTGCCATTTGTTTCACCTCCAAATAAGATCATATATTCAAGCGGCGGGAGACCGCATTGAAAGCTTAAAGTGTGGGAAGATTTCCTCCGCCCTTGCCTGACATCTTGTCGAAGTTCATGCCTGCGAGCTGCTTTCGAGCCTTTCTGAGGTTCATTTTACTGCCCTTGCCTGTGAACTTCTTCATCATCGACTGCATCTGGTCGAACTGCTTAAGAAGTCTGTTGACATCCTCAACTTTAGTTCCCGAACCGCTTGCGATACGCCTTTTGCGTGACGGGTTGATGATCGACGGCTTAGCACGCTCAGCCTTTGTCATCGAAGTGATGATAGCTTCGATGCGGTTTATCTGGGTCTCGTCGATGTCAGCGTCCTTGATAGCGCCTGCACCGGGGAGCATTCCGAGGATGGATTTAAGTGAACCGAGCTTTCTGATCTGCTTCATCTGATCGAGCAGGTCGTCCATATCGAACTTATTTTCCTTAAATTTCTTGGTAAGCTTTTCGGCATCCTTTTGGGACATCACATTTTCAGCCTTTTCGATGAGTGTGAGCACATCGCCCATTCCAAGTATCCTCGAAGCCATACGCTCCGGATGGAACTGCTCGAAATCGTCAAGCTTTTCACCCATGCCGACATACTTGATCGGTTTACCCGTAACTGAGAGTACCGAGAGAGCCGCACCGCCTCTTGTATCAGAGTCGAGCTTGGACATGAGCACGCTTGTGATGCCTACAGCATCGTCAAAAGCCTTTGCAACGTTTACGGCATCCTGACCGGTCATAGCATCCACAACGAGCATGATCTCATCCGGCTCTGTGATCTCCTTAATGTCCTTAAGCTCCTGCATGAGCGCCTCATCAACATGGAGACGACCTGCGGTATCGAGGATAAGAATATCGTGACCGTAGTCCTTAGCGTAAGCGAGCGCCTGCTTTGCGATAGTCAGCGGACTGATCTGACCCATTTCAAAGACCTTTACATCAGCCTTTGCACCGACTACCTGAAGCTGATTGATAGCAGCAGGACGGTAAATATCACAGGCGGCGAGCATCGGACGGTGTCCCTCTTTTTTCAGCAGCTTAGCGAGCTTAGCCGAATGAGTCGTCTTACCCGAACCCTGAAGTCCGCACATCATAATGACGCACGGCGGACGGCTTCCGAAATCGAGCTTTGCGGTGGTGTTTCCCATAAGCTCGATAAGCTCCTGGTGAACTATATCTATCACCTGCTGAGCAGGCGTAAGACTTTCCATAACCTTTGCCCCGAGAGCCTTCTCGCTGACGCTGTTCACAAAGTCCTTTGCGACCTTGAAGTTTACGTCCGCGTCGAGAAGAGCCATACGCACCTCGCGCATAGCTTCCTTGATGTCCTTCTCGTTCAGCTTTCCGTGACCCTTTAGCTTTCCGAACACCTTATTCAGTTTTGATGAAAGTCCCTCAAAAGCCATTTGTTACCTCTTATTTAAATAAAAATTTGCGAACCGCTCACTACGCGAGTGTCGAACTTCGTTCGACCCGCGCTCCGTTCGCTAGCCGAGTTACATTGCGCGTTCTTCATTCCGCTTCGCTGCATTACGAACACGCAATGTAACTCGCTTTCGCAAATTTTACTGCGCCGCTTTTGTGTTGCTGTGTTTCGGAATGCGAATTAACGCGCCGCCGATATGTTGCGTTCAATCAATCGTTTATCGCCTTTTTTATCTTGTTTACGGAAGACTTTATACGAGCCGCGCGTTCCGAAGTAAATTCGTTGTTCTCAAGCTCCGCGTTTACCTTGTCAAGCTCTTCGGATATCTCGCGAAATCTCGCGGCGTTTCCTAAGACCTCCTCCAGCTCTATAAGTCTGCCCTTGCCCTTTTTTATAAAATCATTCACCGATTGCCGCGAGATACCGCCCATTTCCTCGGCGATCTCACCGAGCGACAGATCGGAATTATATCTGAGGTCCAATGCCGTTTGCTGACTTTTCGGCAGAAGCTCGCCGTATATGTCAAGCAGCAATACAATATTATCGTTCATAATGCACCTTCGCGGTGTAATGTAAATTAACGTTACACCAACTTTATTTCATTATAGCAGATATTCCCGCGTTTGTCAAGGGGATTTTTAAAAAAGTTTGCTGTTTTGAGCATATTCTTAAAGCCGAAAAGCCGCCCCGGGTTTTACCCGAATGGCGGCTTTGATATTTAGTGATATGCTGAATTAAACGGTATTTATAAAAATCAAAGTTTTATTTATACGGTTTTCCCCNNCGCCTCCGGCGGGGAAAACCGCCATTAAATCAACACTTCCTTAACTTTACAACAGATAGCGTTACAGACCTTATGGATAGTCTCCAACAAACCCGGCGACATCATTCAACAAGGATAAAATCCCCAAGCGTACCGAGGTGGATGGTGTTAGTCTTGTTGTCATACGGGAAAACAGCAGTGTTCTTTTTTTCCTTCAATTCGCTGCGATCCGTTACGGAATTGTCACGACTTACATGAATCCAATACGGATATTGCATATTGACATATTGCACCACATAGAGCTTGTCTGCACAAAAGAGCTCCTTAGCGTGTTCAAAGGTCCATTTCACGCCATCTTCGGTAGGGACCTCCGAATCTTCTTCATAAGTCTTTATTACCATATCCATCAACGATTTATCGACGTCGGTTCCCTTGAGAATAAGAAACTCGGGATTGACCTCGAACCACAGCTCGGCGTTTTTATCGCCGTTTAAATAGTAAGTGCCGCTCTTGATCTCCAGATCAACGAAATCACCCTCAACATCGTTTGCTACCGCCGTATTTGATCTGTTAAGCAATGCCGCAGTAACACCGCCGCCAATTAGAACAGCTGATATAATGCCGGTTAAAATCATTTTTTTCATAAAAACAGCCCTCCTTTTCAAAGGGAAACTTACGTTGTGTGTGCATACTGCGGTTCTTCTTTTTTGCTTCTGCTCCAGGAGAAATTCTTCCCTGCGTTTAAGCAAGCTGTTTACCATTTCGTCACAGGTTTTCATAAATAAATCCCTCCTTATCAAGCTCGGATTTCAGAGCTTTTTTTGCGCGATAAAGCAGATTTTTTATCTGACGGTCATTCTTTTTCATAACGACTGCGACCTCGTGGTTTGAAAAGTCCTCAAAATACACAAGCCACAGCACCCGCCTATAATCGGGCGTGAGCTTTGCAAGCGCACTATGCAGGACCTTCTTGCTTTCCTCCGTTATATAGGCCTGTTCAAGACTTTTCCCGTCGCTTATGTAGTTGTCCATTTCCTCAATGGGAGTATTCATAATCTTAGAGTTATGCCTGATGTAATCAACAGCTACATTTCGTCCTATTGCGTATAGCCATGATTTAAAACTGCTTTTTCCGGAAAATTTCGGCTTTTTTGTGATCAGCCGAAAGAATGTGTCCTCGGTTAATTCCTCTGCAACACAGAAGTTGTTTACAAATTGGTTCAGATAAAGTATCAGTCCGTCTTTATGATCTCCCACGATCTCCGAAAGACCGTTATCATCGCCGTCAAGGTAACGGCGGTAGCTACTTGCACCGTTGTCCATTGACCTGCTCCTTTCCGAAAGGGAAGTTGATCCCCTTTACATATTAGTCGGATAAGTTCGGTAAAAGTCTCACTTGTTTTGTATTTTTTCACCGCATTATATTTCAATATCATATTGACAAAACCGACATTTTGCGCTATAATAGAATAACTATATTATGAAGATGCTGATTATATAATTAAAGTTTTATTTTATGCGGTTTTCCCC
>DILZ01000108.1:2340-9368 GCA_002425305.1 Ruminococcaceae bacterium UBA5579 | reverse complement strand
GCCTCAACTATCCGTTTCTCCGCGTCCTCCGCGCCGTTGAAGAACGAACAGCCGCCCGCCCTCGCGTGACCGCCGCCGCCGAATTTCAGGCATACGCTCGCCGCGTTCACAAGAGAGCTTGTTCTCAATGACGCCTTGAACGAGCCGTTCTTCTTCTCTTTAAGGCATATCCCGATGTCAACGCCCTCTATCTGCCGCGGAATGTTCGCCAACGCGCTTACGTCGTCGCTGTNNAAGAGCCAGCGGCACGAATATCAGCGCAACGCGCCCGCCCTCAAAATAGCGGATATCCTTCAGGACCTCCTGCTCGAGCTGTATTCGCCCTTGTGTTTTGAGGTCGAAGTGTATATAGTTTATCATCGCGTAGTCCGCGCCCTTTTTCATCATCTCAGCCGCGATAGAGTGCGTCTGCGGCGTGGTGTTCGAGAACTTGAAGCAGCCCGTATCGGTCGCCGCGCCTGTGTATATGCAGTTCGCAATCTCCTTGTCGAACTCAACGCCGAGAGCGTTTATCACCTCGTACATCAGCTCGCAAGCCGCCGCGTATTCACCGCGCAGCAGCGTTCTCTCAGCATAGCCGGTGTTGGTCTCGTGGTGATCTATACACAGCGCCGCAGTGTCGCCTATCTCCTTCATATCGCCAAGCAGCTTCGTATCGGCAACGTCCACGCAAATGACCGTTTTATACTCGAATTCCTGCTTTACGCAAGCGGAGAACAGGTAATCGAACTTGTGCGGTATCTCATCGGGGCAGACTGCTCTCGCGCGCTTGCCTATCCTTTGGAGCGCTCCGCACAGCGCATACCCGCACCCGAGCGTGTCGCCGTCGGGACTTGCGTGCATTAAGATGAGATAATCGTCGTTCGTTTTGAGGAACTCCGCCGCCTGCCGTACGTCAATCTCCATCGCCGTCCTCCTTATCGGAAATTTCGTCCGCGCGCTTAGGCAAATGCGCTATGATGTCCTCGATATGCTCGCTGTACTCAAGCGAGTTGTCGGATTGGAATATCAGCTCCGGTATCTTGCGCATACGCACGGCGCCGGCTATCTGCTTTTTAAAATAACCCGATGCCGCCGTCATTCCCTCGACCGCCTTCGCGGTGCGCTCCGAACCGCCCATACAAGCCACCCATACCTTGCAATAGCTCATATCGTTGGTAAGCTCGCAGCGCGTTATCGTCACGAAGCCGTCCGCGACGCGCGGGTCTTTAACGCCGCTTACCGCCGCAGATATTTCGCGCCGAATATCCTCGCTCAGTCTTTTTATATTAAAGTTAGCCACTTAAAGCCTCCTTTTAGAAGTAAGATATTCAGAGGTTAGAGGTTGGAAGTTGGAGGTAAGAGTATATAACTTCTTACCTCTTACTTCTTACTTCTTATCTCTTACCTTTAATCTTTATATTCTTCCATTACATACGCTTCAAAAATGTCGCCCTCTTTGATGTCGGTGAACTTTTCAAGGCTTATGCCGCACTCAAAGCCCGCCGCAACCTCCTTAACGCTGTCCTTGAAGCGCTGAAGTCCCGCTATTTTATCGTCGCCCACTACGATACCGTCGCGCACTATGCGCACCTGACCGTTACGCGCGACCTTGCCGTCAAGAACATACGAGCCGGCTACAAAGCCTACTCCCGTGATCTTGTAGACCTGACGAACCTCAACTTTTCCAAGCTGTACCTCGCGGAACTTCGGCGCGAGCATACCCTTCATAGCCGCCGTGATATCCTCGATAGCGTCATAGATAACGCGGTACAGGCGCACTTCAACGCCCTCGCGCTTTGCCGATTCCTCCGCCGACGGGTGAGGACGAACGTTAAAGCCTACGATGATAGCCCCCGACGCCATTGCGAGCATAATGTCGCTTTCGCTTACCGCGCCGACGCCGCCGTGGATCACCTTAACGCGCACTTCCTCGTTGGTTATCTTCTCAAGCGACTGCGTCACCGCCTCCACAGAGCCTTGAACGTCCGCCTTGACGATGATCGGCAGCTCCTTCACCTCGCCCTGCTCGATAGAGCTGAACAGGTTGTCGAGAGTTACCTTCTGATAGCTCTTGAACTGCTCCTCCTTCGCCTCGCGCTTGCGCTTCTCCACAAGCTCTCTTGCGAGCTTTTCGTCCTCGACCGCGTTAAACGTGTCACCCGCGCTCGGAACTTCGGAAAGACCCATAATTTCAACGGGTACGGAGGGTCCCGCTTCGGTAACGGTTCTGCCCTTGTCGTCGCGCATTACGCGGACACGTCCGACGGACGCTCCCGCAATAAGGATATCGCCTGTATGGAGCGTACCGTTCTGCACGAGCAGCGTTGCGATAGGACCTCTGCTCTTGTCAAGACGCGCCTCGATAACAGCGCCCATAGCAAGCCTGTTCGGGTTTGCTTTAAGCTCCATAACATCGGCTGTAAGCCCTACCATTTCAAGAAGCGTGTCCATTCCCTCGCCCGTTTTCGCGGATACGGGAACGCAGACGATGCTTCCGCCCCAATCCTCGCATACGAGGTCGTATTTTGTAAGCTCTTCCTTTATCTTTTCGGGGTTAGCGCCCTCTTTATCCATCTTGTTCATAGCGACGATAATCTGAACGCCCGCCGCCTTTGCGTGATTTATCGCCTCAACGGTCTGCGGCATAATTCCGTCGTCCGCCGCGACTACCAATATCGCTATATCGGTTATCATCGCGCCGCGCGCTCTCATAGATGTGAACGCCTCGTGACCCGGAGTATCGAGGAACGTGATGTCCCTGTCGTCAAGATGAACGCGGTACGCGCCGATATGCTGCGTGATGCCGCCCGCTTCGGAAGCCTGAACGCTCGCGTGGCGGATATAGTCCAGAATGGACGTTTTTCCGTGGTCAACGTGACCCATAACGACAACGACGGGACAGCGCGGCTGAAGATCCTCCGGAGCATCGGGAGTGTCCTCAAAAAGGCGCTCCTCAATGGTCACGATGATCTCCTTCTCTACCTTCGCGCCCAATTCCTCCGCAACGAGCGACGCGGTATCGAAATCGACCGTTTCGTTGATATTCGCCATAACGCCCAACCCGAACAGCTTCTTGATGACCTCGGACGCGGTGACTTTAAGACGCGTCGCAAGCTCCCCGACAACTATCTCATCGGGTATCTGGACTTTGAGCTGCTGCTTTCTCGCGCGCTCAAGCTCCAGCCGCTTGAGCTTCTGCGCCTCGGTTTCGCGCTGCTTGCCGTAAGGCTTGCCCTTTTGCTGCGACTTCTGATTTATCTTCTGCTTTGAGCGGAAGTTGTCGTTGTTCATTCTGCCGGCGGGCGCAATGCTCTCGTAACGCTCGTTGTATTTATCAAGCTCGACATAGCTGCCGCGTGTATCAACGCGCTTTGTGACCTGCTCGCCGCGCTGAACAGCCTCGCCCTTTTGCTTTTGCTTTGGCGGGTTGTTGACTTTCAGCTTGCTGGAATCAATAGCGGGCTTTGCGGGATTTTTCACCGCGACAGCGGGCTTCGGCTTCTCGGGGCGCTTGCTCTCGGGCTTGCTCTGACGATCGTCGCGCGGCTTGTTATCCTTAGCCTCGGGCTTGACCGCTTTGGGTGCTTCCGGTTTGTTCTCGGGTTTGGGTTCGGATTTAGCTGCGGGCTGCTCCTCCGTCTTGGACACTTCGGGCTTGGTTTCTTGTTTCACCTCGGACTTCGGCTCTTTCTTCGCCTCTGTCTTAGACTCCTTCTTAGCCTTCGGAGTGTCGGTTTTTTCCGCCTTAACGGGTTTCTCCGCAGTCTTGCTTTCCGCAGCCTCGGATTTCTCCTCCGGCTTCTCCTCGGACTTCTTCGCCGCCGTTTTCTTCTTGGCGGGTTTCTTTTCCGGTTCGACAGGCTTCGGAGTTTTGATGTCCTTCGTCGTCGCAAACGCCGCCATCACGTTTTTCACTTCGTATTTCTCACTGTACTTAGCCAGAATGTAGCCCACCTCATCCGATGTAAGAGAGCTTTGCCCCTTTCTCGCGGTGCTTACCGGGAACGCCTTATCCAAAATCTCGATAAGCTCCGACTTATCGACGTTCAGATCCTTGGCTACGTCCTGTAATTTGTATTTTATCTGTTTACTTGGCAATGTAACTCCTCCAAATCAAATCGTAATATGTTTCTTTATCGAACCGAACAGTCCCTCATCCGTGACGAAGAAAACCCCCGCCCGCTTTCCGACCGCGCGCTTTGCGTCCTCCATTGAGAACGCGGCCTTTATTACCTCGATATTATTTTGCCGTGCGTGAAATTCGATCTCCTTTTCGGTCTTCGGTGAAACGTCGCTCGCCAGAACAACTCCGCCGACGGTTTTTTTGCGAATTTCATCGACTGCCGCGTCAAAGCCGATTATCAGCTTTCCCGCGCGTCTGCACAAACAAAACGTCTGCAATACGTTATTTATCTGCGTTCAGCTCCTTTTCAAGATCGTTGTATATCTCCTCGGGGACTTTGCACTTAAACGAACGTTCGAGCTTTTTTCCCTTTCGCGCCAGCTCCAGACACTTCATATCATTGCAGATATAAGCGCCGCGTCCCGATTTTTTTCCCGTCGGATCTACGGAAAAGCTGCCTTCCTTGTCGCGGACCACTCTCACCGCGCCCTTTTTGCCTATCATCTCGCCGCAGCCTACGCACTTGCGCTGAGGTACTCGTTTTTCGGGTCTGTCCTGCATAGCCGCTCCTTACTCCGCGCTTGCGGGCATCTCGGCGGTTTCGGCTTTGCCCTCGNNCTTCGGCAGCCTCGGGCTGTTCGGGGTGGAGAAACCTCTCCTCAAGCGGCACTACCTCAAAATCCTCGGGAGTTACCGCGCTTTCCGCCTTTATGTCTATTTTATATCCCGTAAGCTTCGCCGCGAGCCACGCGTTCTGTCCCTTGTTGCCGATAGCCAGCGAGAGCTGATTGTCGGGAACGACAGCCTTACATTCGCGCTTGTCGGGGTTGGGATTGGTTATCACTACCTTGGAAACCTCGGCGGGCTTGAGAGCCTGCTTAATGAACTCTTCGGGCTGCTCGCTGTACATAACAACGTCGACCTTTTCGCCCTTTATCTCCTTTGTGACCGCATTTATACGGCTCTTCTGAGGACCTATACACGCGCCGAGCGCGTCTACGTTGGGGTCGTTGCTCCATACGGCTATCTTGCTTCTGCTTCCGGGCGCGCGGCTTACCGCCTTTATCTCGACCGTGCCGTCAAATATTTCGGGACACTCAAGCTCGAACAAACGCTTTATCAGCCACTTGTCGTTGCGTGAAACCTTAAGCGTCTGTTTTTTCTCGTTCTCCTTACATTCCTTTGAAACGCCCGATATATAGACCTTTATCACCTGTCCCGCCTCAAGGACCTCTCCGGGTATCTGCTCGTTTCGCGGCAGCATAACCTCGTTATGGTTTATCTCCAGAGTAGCAAACCCTGTTTTCGGTTCTACCTTGGTAACGACAGCGGAAACAGCTTCGTCCTGATACTCTCCCCATATCTCGCTCAGGCGCTGACGCTCGGCGGTAGAGAAGCCCTGACGGATAAGGTCCTTTGCGTTCTTCGCGGCAATGCGCTTGAACATCTTCGGATCGATGGGACAACGGACGTGATCGCCTATATCCAGTGTCGGATCTATCTTGCGCGCCTCCTCAAGGACGATCTCCTTTTCCGGCTCGTAGAGAGTGTCCACGACCTCGATGACCTCCTTGAGAACAGCCACCTCAAATCTGCGGTTTTTAAGGTCTATTTCCACATCAACATAATCCTCATCGTCGCCAAAATGCAGATTTGTTTTTAGACTGCGTTTGATAGCCAATCTGATAGCGTCGGCAAGTATCTCGATGTCTATCCCCTTCTCCTCGGCAAGCACGGCGAGATTATCAAAAAAATCCCCGTAATCTTCTTTTACTGCTTTTCTTTTTGCCATTTTTCTTTACCCCTCCATTAGTTTATCAAAATCGTCAAAGTCGTCGTAATTTATAGCTGAGATATCCGACACGTCAATTTCAGCCGTCCCGAACTCTCCCGTAACCGTAACTCTTTCCCCGTCGAACGCGTCCAGAACGCACCTGACGGACTTTTCCGGCAAGCCCTCGCGCAGCCTATACGTTTTGAGCTTTATCCGCCGTCCTACCGACACGGCAAGCTGATCGATACGCCGCACGGAACGTTCCAGACCCGCCGAACCTATCTCCAAGTAATCTATCTTATCGATAAAATCCTGCTTGTCGATCGCCGCGTTTATCAAGCCGTCTATCGACGTGCAATCGTCAATGGAAATTCCCTCCGGTTTGTCGATAAGAACCCTCAGATACCACGCCGCGCCTTCCTTGATGAACACCACGTCCCACAGCGAATAGCCGTGTTCCTCAACGATCGGTCGGACGACGCGCTCCGCCGCCGCTTCAATTGAACCAAACCCTTTTGCCAACGCCATCAGCACCGCTCCTTAATTAAAATTTAAAAATTCAAAATCTTGACTTTGACGCTCCGTTCCGCTTCGCTCCACTCTGCGCCAAAGTCAAGATCGGTCAGCCTGCTCCTTCGGCTACGGCTGACACATTTTGAATTCTCCTGCGAGATCACTGCGTTGCACAGCACATCGCGTCAAATACACTCAAAGACCGAGGTGCGGCCCCGGTCTTTGCTGAACTATGCATATATTATACCACATTATCCCGCAAAAATCAAGGTTTTTTTGAAAATTTTCTCTCAAAAATGTCACTTTTCGCTTCGCATCATAAAAAACTAAAAACTAACGGCTATTCACTAAAAACTATGCGAAAACCGCTCGGAGCGTTCCGAGCGGTGATAGCTATCCTGTTTTGAGCAGCTCACACACCGAATTTCAGCGTGTTCACCTTAACACCGGGACCCATAGTGGACGAAACGGTGCAGCTCTTGATATACTGACCCTTCGCAGCTGCAGGCTTCGCCTTTACAACAGCCTCCATAAGAGCGGTAAAGTTCTCCTCAAGCTTTTCCGTACCAAAGGACGCCTTGCCTATCGGGCAGTGGATAATATTAGTCTTATCCAGACGATACTCGATCTTACCTG
>DILZ01000108.1:216-2289 GCA_002425305.1 Ruminococcaceae bacterium UBA5579 | reverse complement strand
CGGACCCAAAACCTTACCCAAACGTCCAACAACACCCATCATATCGGGAGTTGCGATAACGACTTCAAAATCCATCCAGCCGCCCTGAATTTTGGCTACGGTTTCGTTGTCCGCAATATAGTCCGCGCCCGCCGCCTTAGCGTCAGCTTCCTTTTCGGGCTTGCAGAATACAAGCGTTCTTACGGTCTTGCCCGTACCATTGGGCAGAATTACCGCGCCGCGAACCTGCTGGTCTGCGTGTTTAGAGTCTACGCCCAAACGAACGTGCAGCTCGACGGTCTCATCAAACTTCGCCGTTGCGGTCTTACAAACGAGGTCAAAAGCCTCGCCCGACTCGTAAACCTTTGTGGAATCAATGAGCTTTGCGCTCTCATTATATTTCTTTCCGTGTTTCATTAGGTTACCTCCTTGTGGTATGCGGGGAAATCCCCTCCCACTGTATTATCAGTCAACAACTTCTACGCCCATAGAACGGCAAGTACCCGCGATCATCGAAACAGCGGTATCGATATTCGCCGCGTTGAGATCGGGCATCTTGGTTTCCGCTATCTCTCTGAGCTGCGCGCGGGTGATCTTAGCTACCTTTGTCTTATTGGGAACGCCCGAACNNGAACCGCTCTCGATCTTGCAAGCCTTCTTGATAAGAACGCTCGCGGGCGGAGTTTTCGTGATAAACGTAAAGCTTCTGTCCGCGTAAACCGTGATAACAACGGGAATTATAAGACCCGCCTTATCCTTTGTGCGCTCGTTGAACTCTTTAGTAAACGACATAATATTAACGCCGTGCTGACCCAAAGCGGGGCCAACGGGCGGAGCCGGCGTTGCTTTACCGGCAGGAATCTGCAACTTAATAAATCCTACAACCTTTTGTGCCATGACAATATTCCTCCATTAAATTAAAACGATCAAAGCTTTTTGATTGCGGAAAATTCCGCGCTTGTCGGGGTTTTCTCTCCGAACATATTTTCCACGGCTATCTCCACTATCTGCTTTTCGAGGTCGACCTTCGTTATCTCGCCCTCAAAGCCCTCCATAACGCCCTGCTTGATAGCGACCCTGTCGCCTATCTCAAACGCGGACACAGTGGATTCCTTTCTGCCGTGCTCAAGCTCTCTGACTTCTTCTTCGGTCAGCGGAGTAGGCTTGCCCTCGGGGCCTACAAAGCCCGTAACGCCTCTGGTATTTCTGCAAATATACCACGACTCGTTCGTTTCCACCATCTTCACGAAAACATAGCCGGGATAAACCTTTTCCTCGACCTCGACCTTTTCGCCGCTATCCTTCTCGACCGTTTTTGTAACGGTGGGAACGATAGCCTCTTCGATAAGGTTATGAAGATTTCTGTTTTCCACGAGCTTTACGATATCTGCCGCGACCTTGTTCTCATATCCCGAATAAGTGTGCAATATATACCATCTTGCTTCCGAGTCAGCCATATCAACCCTCCAAAGATCAATGGAACGCTATTTTGTTCAGCAAGCCGAACAGCGAATCCAAACCGAATATGACCACCGCCGACAGCAAACACATCACCAAAACTACTATTGTGTTTCTTGTGGTTTCCTTTGGCGTGGGCCAAACGACCTTTTTAAATTCCGCCCTTGCGTCTTTGAAATACTTTACAATACCCTTTTTCTTCTTGACGGGCTTTTTGTCCTTAGACTTCTTGTCCGCCTTATCCTCGTTTCCTGGAGAGTTTTTTTTCGTATCCAAATCCTTAGCCATTACGATACCTCCCCGTCACTTGGTTTCCTTGTGAAGAGTGTGTTTCTTGCAAAATCTGCAGTACTTGTTCATTTCAAGTCTGTCGGGATCGTTCTTCTTGTTCTTCATGGTGTTGTAGTTGCGCTGCTTGCACTCTGTACAAGCTAAAGTAACCTTTANNNTTTCTTGCGCATTCACGCATTATTGCCTCCCTCAACGCCCTATTGCGATCCAACGGGGTTTTCGCCTATCCTTAAAAAGGCGCAAAAAAATAAACCCCATTCGAGGTAATTACATTTTAACATATTTCTTCCGATTTGTCAAGTACTTTTTTATTTTTTTATTTCAAAAGCAAAATCCGCACCGCTC
>DILZ01000108.1:0-165 GCA_002425305.1 Ruminococcaceae bacterium UBA5579 | reverse complement strand
AGCTCGCTTGCGGATTTTGCACACGTCTTTCTTGCCTTGCTTTGGATTATGACCGCGCTTTTGCTGCGCGATTTCCGCGCTGCCGTATGCCGTTTTAATGCGGTCCCGGTTCCGCCGTTTCGTTGCCGCCCCCGGCAACGTCAACAACTAACTGCTAACAACTAT
>DILZ01000092.1 GCA_002425305.1 Ruminococcaceae bacterium UBA5579 | reverse complement strand
GTAATTGCAAATTTACCCTCGCAAAGCGAGGGTAAATTTGCAATTACCGGTGGTGCGAGTGACGGGACTTGAACCCACACGGCAATACTGCCACTAGCACCTCAAGCTAGCCTGTCTGCCTATTCCAGCACACTCGCATTAACGACTTTATAATTATAGCACATTGTGTTTCTTTTGTCAAGGGGTATTTGAAATTTTTTTTAAATTCCGCGAACCGACGCATTGAGCTCGTTTTTTGCGTAACAAACCAAAATCTTTGTAATATTTCCGTAAAATTATAATCTTTATAAGTAAGCAAAAGTATGCTTTTGACATATGAGGCTGTCCGTCTGCTCTGCGGGGTGATGAACGCGGGAAAAGCCTTTTGTTTGTAATATCAAAAACGGGCGTTATCCGCAATTGCGCGGCTTTGCGTCTAACCGCAAAAAAGTTGTCGAAATCGCGTTTTACATATTGACAATTGACGAGTTTTGTGGTAGAATATTTAATGTATAGTTATGTGCTTTTGCGCTTTTTGGGATTAAAGCGCTGTATATATTGGGGAACAAAAAAATAATTGGGGTGTAAAAATTGATATTTTCCAGCTTGATATTCACTTACGCTTTTTTACCGTTGTGTCTTATTTGCTATGGACTGATCAAGCCGCTTAAGGGGAAAAACGCGGTCTTGATAATTTTATCGCTGTTCTTCTACGCGTGGGGCGAGCCTGTTCGCGTAGGGCTTTTGCTTGTCTCGGCGGTCGTGAACTACTTCGTGGGAATAGGGATAGGCAGCATCAAAAGCGAAAGGGGACAAAAGGGCGTTCTCGCGGCAGGACTTGTATTCAACATTGGAATGATAGCCGTGATAAAATACAGCGGCTTTGTGATGACGAACGTAAACGCGGCGTTCGGCTCGTCGCTGCCCGTACCCGATATCGCGCCTCTCGCGGGAATAAGCTTCTACACGTTCCAGATAATCAGCTATATCGTCGATTGCTATTGGGGCAAGGCAGAGCCGCAAAGGAATTTCTTTGACCTCCTGCTGTACATCTGCCTGTTTCCGCAGCTTATTGCCGGACCGATCGTGCGCTACACCACTATCGCGGAGGAGATAAATAACCGCCACACTACGGTAAAGGATTACAGCGAGGGCTTCACGCGCTTTGTTGTCGGACTTTCAAAAAAGGTGATACTCGCCGATCAGCTCCACCGCATAGTAGGCAATTTCCTTGGCGGAAACGTCGGCGGAATGACTATCGCGGGCACTTGGTACGGAGTAATACTCTATTCGCTTTACATCTATTTCGACTTCTCGGGATATTCGGATATGGCTATCGGCATAGGACGGATATTCGGATTTCACTTCAACGAAAACTTCGACCACCCGTATATCTGCAAGGACATCACGGAGTTCTGGCAGCGTTGGCACATCTCTTTGGGATCGTTTTTCCGCGATTATCTGCTGCCCGTGACGTTCTTCGGGCACAGAAACAAGTATCTGAGCCTTGCTTTGGTGTGGCTCTGCACGGGGATATGGCACGGCGCGAGCTGGAACTTCATACTCTGGGGCGTGTATTACGGGCTGTTTATGCTGTTCGAGGAGCTTCTCGGAAAGAAGCGCATAAAGAAGATACCTATCGTTATCCGGCACATCTATAGCAAGCTCGTTATCATAATCGGCTTCGGGATATTCTACTTCGACGATACCAAAGGCGGCATCGGCAATCTGGGACTGTTTTTACGCAACCTCACCCCTGCCAATCCCAACGGCTGGTGTAAGGTACCGGATCAGATCTCGATGTGCAACAATCTGTTCTTGATAATAGTTGCAATAATATGCACGTTCCCGCTGATGAAGTGGTTCGGCAAGCTTGCGGAGCGTTCCGTGGGCGCGCAGACTGCGGTATCGATATCGGGTACGGTCGTTTCCATCGCGCTGCTGACGCTCAGCAGCATACTTATGGTGGACGCTACAACGCAGGCGTTCCTCTATTGGCATTTCTAAGGGGGTGTTCATATGAGCGAAAAAAAGAAGAAGAGCGTTTCCGAGGAAGAGCTTGACTATACCGAACAGGCAAAGAAGAACAAGGACGAATGGCGTCGCGAAAAGCGCGCAAGGTCTTTGCAGTTTGTGAACATCGTTGCGTTGATGCTGGTTTTCGCGGGGATAGCAGCGTTTATGACGTTCGGGAAGCGTCCCAATGTTTCGTATGAAGAAAACCGCGACCTTGAAAAGCCTCCCGTGTTCACCTGGGAGGATTATTGGGCGGGCAAGGTGACCGACCAATTCGCGAAATATTATAACGACACCGTTCCTATGAGAAGCACCTGGAAGCTGTTCATCTCGAACTTCCGCGCTCATCTCGGTATAAAATACAAGGGCGGAGTGACGCTAGTCGGCGACATACCGGTAATACAAAAGCCCACCGATTCCACGAGCCGTCCCGAAAATTCCATTCCCGATGTGGTTATCCCGGGCGGGAACACTTCAAACAAAGTGCCCGAAGTTGTAATACCCGGCGGCGAGAGCAGCTCCAATAAAGTGCCCGACGTAGTTATCCCCGGCGAAAACAATTCAGAGGACAGCGGCACGGAAACCTCCAGACCGTACAGTAAAGTGCCGGAGGTGGTCATTCCCAACGTTTAAGAATAATTTCAGCAAAATTTATCACAACATTTCAGAAAAGAGGCTCAACATTGAAGATCAAACAACTTATTTCATTTGTGCCGGCGGCAAGCATACTTTTGCTGACTGCCTGCAGCAGTACGAAAAACCCGTCCACATCGAGCGCGTCTTTTTCGGAAAGCGGTTCTGAAAGCGAGCAGAAAAGCTCTCAAAGTATCACAAGCTCATCGCGACCTGCATTGGAAAGCGTTCCGCAAAGCACACAAAACAACTCCGAAACACAGCCTGCAAGACCGATCGCGGGCGACGGCACGATATCCGGCGCGGAGCTTATCCTCGACAGCGGACGCAGCATAATGCTCTCAGGCACAAGCGCGGAAAACGGAGCGAATTACGCAAGATCGGTGAACAAGTATAAGGAAACGTTCCCGAACGTCAAGATGTATTCGCTTATCGTTCCCACCGCGATATCGTATTACCTGCCCGAAAAGTTCAAGCAGTACGATCCCGACGAAAAGGGGCATATCGACGGGATAAACGCTCAGCTCAAAGGCATAACGCCCGTTGACGTGTACTCTGTGCTGGCAAAGCACACGGAGGAGCCAATCTACTTCAATACCGATCACCACTGGACGCAGCTCGGTGCGTTTTACGGCGCGGAGGAGTTCGCGAAAACAGCTGGCGTCGATTTCAAGCCGCTTTCGGAGTTCGACAAAAAGGACGGCGGCGAATTTATCGGCTCAGCCTACGGCAACAGCGGCGAGGACGCGAGGGTGAAGGCACTTGCCGAACAGTTTATCTACTATGTTCCGAAAAGCGATTTTTCCACGACGTTCTATGACCTCGACGGCACGAATGAAACGCCGTTCTTCTATTTCGCTCCGCCCGGCGAGCTGGACAGCTTCGGAAAGTATTCGCTGTATATGTACGGTGACGGGCATATCGTTCATTTGAACACGAGCTGCAAAAACGGGCGGCGGCTTTTGATATTAAAGGAGGCGTTCGCGAACCCGTTCTGCTGCAACCTCGTAAATTCCTTCGAGGATATCTGGATAGCGGATATAAAGTATATGAAGACGACCGCGACAAAGCTGATAAACGACAACAATATCACCGACCTGCTGTTTTGCCTGAGCACATACAGCACCTCCGGAGTAAATCAAGAGTTCCTGGTGGAGGTGATGTGACCCGCCGCAATGCTTATAAATTAAAATATTAATCTACATCAAAAAATTAGGAGTCTAAACATATGAACACAAAGAAAATATTAGCAGGATTATCTTTATCGTCAATTCTTTTACTTACGGCGTGCAGTAGCACAAATGATCCGCAAAAGCCGAATTTAAGCACCGTCGGCGTGTCATCGGGCTCGCCCGAAAGCACTCCGCAAAGCGCGGCGAACTCCGCGCAGAGCTTGCCGGGTACGGAAAGCACATCAAACGTATCGAGCGGCGGTCAGAACAATTCCGAAAGCACCGTAAGCGAACCCGAAACGTCCTTCACTCCTCCCAACAACGATCAGCAGGGCGAGGTTTCGGGAAGCATACTCGTACTGCCGGGCGGTCGCGGGATAATGCTTTACGGAATAGGCTACGGTCCGGGCAGAAATTACGCCGAGACGGTAAACAAATACAAGGAGAAGCTCGGCGCGAACGTCAACGTATATTCTATGGTCGTGCCGACGCAGCTTTCGTTCTATCTGCCCGAGAAATACTTTGATGAGGGCGTTTCCGACAGAGAGCTGCCGCACATTGATGATATCAACGAGCATTTGTACGGCATTATCCCGATAGACGCGTTCTCGGCGCTCAAAGATCACGTCGGCGAGGATATATACTACCGCACCGACCACCATTGGACGCAGCTCGGCGCGTACTACGCGGCGAAAGCGTTCGCTGAAACGGCGCTTGTACCGTTCGACGACCTGTCGGCATACGAAAAGCACGAAAAAGAGGGTTATCTCGGTTCGTTTTACGGCGGCAGCGGCGAACACCCCGAGATAAAAAATAACCCGGAAAAGTTTATGTGGTTTATTCCCAAACGTGAGGTAACGACCGTATATTACGATCAAAAAGGCGAAAACGGCTATGAGGGAAGCTATTTTTTCAAGCCCGAGGATTTCAATGTCCCGTCGCAGTGGCTGTTTACATATATGTCGGGAGACGGCAACATCGTTCACGTGAGCACCGGTCTTGATACCGGCAGAAAGCTGATGATACTTAAGGACAGCTACGCTGATTCGTTCGCGCCGTGCTTGTTCGGCTCGTTCGACGAAATATGGATAGCGGATATACGCTTTTGCGAAATAGGCGCGGTAGGTTTCGCCAAGGACAAAGGGATAACCGATCTGCTGTTTTGCTGCTCCGCTTACAGCGCGGCGGGCGACAGCCGATATAAGCTTTATGATATTCAGCGCAAACTTGAGGAAATAATGTAAATTTCATTGAAATACGACAGAATTTTCACAACCAAAGACCATAATAATAGCATTAAGAAAATTTTGCCTGTCTTGCCTATGCGGTAAACAGACAATGCACAAAATCAGGGGGAAATCAAAATGAAAACAACAAGGCTCTTTTCACTTATCGCATCATCGGCGCTTATACTCGCTCTTACGGGCTGTCAAAGCACCTCTACGTCAAGCGTTCCGACAGTAGACCTCGGCTCGCATAACTATCAGGAATCAAGTGCCGAAAGCTCCGGCGAGAGTTCTTCCGCCGAAATTTCTTCAGCGGGAAATTCTTCCGAGCAAAGCAGCTCTCCGGAATCGTCGGTGAACTCAAGCTCGTCCTCGCAGACAAGCCAGCCCGAAGTTCCGCCGAACGATGACCGCGGAATGCTTTCGGGATCGATCATCGTTACGGGAGACGGACGCGGTATGCCGATATTTGGCGGCGGCACGGGAGCGACCTACGCCAAGGCGGTGAACGCGGTCAAGGAAAAGGTGGGGGCTAACGTCAACGTGTTTTCTATGATAGTGCCGACACAAGGCTCATTCTATATGCCTAAGGACTTCACTATGGCAAGCGAATGGGATTGCATAGCGAACGTTAACAGCCAGCTTGACGGGATAATCCCCGTGGACGCTTACACGGCGCTTTCAAGGCACGTCGACGAGGAGATCTACGCGCGCACCGACCACCACTGGATGCAGCTTGGCGCGTATTATTCGGCGGAGGAGTTTGTAAAAACGGCGAAGATAAGCGTACCGTTTGCTCCTATATCCGATTACGAACGTCACGATGTTGAAGGCTATCTTGGAACGCTTTACGGTTACAGTAATGAAAACGCGACTATGGGAAAAAATCCCGAAACGTTTGTTTATTACATTCCCCCGAATGATTTTGCGACCTACTATATGAACCCTGCTGATACAGATTTCACACGCGGCTCGATGTTTCAAAATATGCCGGTGGGGTATTCATACGGAACGTTTATGGGCGGCGATGAAAAAGTCGTTCACGTTACAACGGACGTTAAAAACAGCAGAAAGTTGTTGATAATCAAGGACAGCTACGCGAACGCGTTTGTGCCCTGCCTTACGGGTTCGTTTGAGGAGATATGGACAGCGGATATGCGCTATCTTGAGGAAATGCAGCATTTCCCGAACAGCATTTCTCAGATAGTTAAGGATAAGGGCATAACAGACGTGCTGTTCTGTATGGATACGTTCAGCGCGGTCGGTGTAAACGCTTCTCATCTGCAAGGGATAGTCTGATAGTTTGATAGAGAAT
>DILZ01000083.1:12641-13459 GCA_002425305.1 Ruminococcaceae bacterium UBA5579 | reverse complement strand
CGGCGTTACGCTGATAGTCGTGGACTACCCCATAGCCGAGCAGGACAATGACCCCGACCGCACTCTGCTCTACTCCACCACGCCTATGTCGCTTATCATTACAAAAAATCACGTTATAACGGTTTCCGCAAAAGAGAACGTCGTGCTGGACGAGATAGCAAAGGGTGTTGTAAAAGGCGTTCGTCCCGATCTGCGGACGCGGTTCGTGTTTACCGTGCTGCTGCGCATTGCGGCGCGGTATTTGCAGTACTTAAAGCAGATAGACAAACTGTCGAATTTTGTTGAGGGAAAAATGTACCGCTCGATGAAAAACAAGGGACTTATTCAATTGCAGGGTTTGGAAAAGTCGCTCGTTTACTTTTCGACGTCGCTGAAATCCAACGAGGCCGTGCTTGAAAAGCTGACGCGCGGACGCTTTCTGAAGCTGTACGAGGAGGATCAGGATCTGCTTGACGACGTTATCATTGAGGTTAAGCAGGCTATCGAGATGACGAGCATCTACTCCAACATCTTGAGCGGCACGATGGATACGTTCGCCTCCATTATCTCCAACAACCTCAACATCATAATGAAGAGAATGGAAACTATCACGATCATTCTTACGATGCCGACGATAGTGTTCAGCTTCTACGGAATGAACCTCAACGACGCGGCAAACGGNNACTTCCGATCGCCAACGTGTGGTTTCCGATCCTGTTAAGCGTGCTGCTTTCCGTAACTATCGGACTGTGGATAACGAAGCTCGGGAAATTCAAATAACGGGTGCGCCGTTTGTCGGCGTATGGTTCGTATAATATTTTTATGTGATTCTTCCCGCC
>DILZ01000083.1:6761-12614 GCA_002425305.1 Ruminococcaceae bacterium UBA5579 | reverse complement strand
ATATTACACCTGGTGCGCCGTTTTACGGCGCATTTTTTAGAAGTAAGGGGCAAGAGTAAGGCTTCTTTAATTTCTTACTTCTAAAACTCTTACCTCTAACTGTGAGGTTTTTGAAAAACGCTCGTCTAATAAAGTGAAAGGGGGAAGACATATGGACAACGGTGAAAGTAGCTACCGCCGTTATCTTTTGGGCGATGACCAAGGACTCGTCGAAATAATACGCGATTACAAGGACGGTCTTATCCTCTTTCTGAACGGCTTTACGCGCAATATCCTCACGGCAGAGGAGCTTTGCGAGGACACGTTCGTGAAGCTCGCCGTTAAAAAACCTGCGTTTGACGGGCGCTCCTCCTTCAAGACGTTTCTCTACACGATAGCGCGCAACACCGCGCTTGATTGGAAGCGAACGCATAAGGAACACGTTCCGATAGACGAGGCGGGCGAGCTTGACAGCGGCGAGCGCTCGCTTGAAGATACATATCTGCGCGAGGAGCAGAGGATAACGGTGCACAGGGCGCTTGACAAGCTGAAGCCCGATTATCGGCAGGTATTATGGCTTACTTATTTTGAGGAGCTTTCAAACAAAGAAACCGCCGCCGTGATGAAAAAGAGCGTTCACGGCATTGAAACCCTAGTATACCGCGCGAGAAACGCGCTGAAAAAACAACTCGAAAAGGAGGGGTTCGTTTATGAAAACATATGAGGAAATGGCTCGCGACGTGCTGAAACGCCGCGACGAAGAATTACAGAAAACACAGATAACACCGAGCGACCCGATATCGTTCAACGCTCCGCCCGAGGTGGTCTACCCCGCAACCCCCAAAAAGCGCAGACTGCTGCCGAGGATAGCGATACCATGNNGATGTGCGGCGGCGGTGACTGCTGCGGCTGTCGGTATCTGCATTTGGAACAAGATACCGCACAGAGGCAAGTATATCAACCAGACGATTGCATGGGGTGAAACATTGACCGATCAAGATAAGCTTGATTACATTTATTCCCAATTCAATTCTCATAAGTATGAATCCGATTTTATCAATGAAGCGATCAATCCCGCTGCGTTCGANNGGCTTTTCAAAGCTCGCCGAAATCGGGTTCCGAACATTACAATAACAACAGCACCCCTCGTTCGGAAGAGGATTTTATAAGCATACCCGATGATAAAATAAACAGCTTTTACGGAATAGAATTTGACCGTTTAACAAATTACTACCCCGATTGGAAAAGCAAACACGAGCCGTTCGGTTACTACAGCCGCGACAAAGAAACAAACAATGCGGTCGAACATTCCGTATATGGCTATTACACCCGTAATCAAATCATCTACAACCCGGATTTCGGAGGGAAAGTGACCGTTTCGGCGAGCTTTGAAAAGCCCGGAACGACCTCCTATGAAAATAAGGAATCCTCTCTTCTAAACGGCTTTGACGCGCTTATCTTCCAACTCTCCGACAGAGATTACGTTGCCGAAATCGATATGGGCGCAAGCGTCACGATAAAGGCGAACAATGTTGATGTGGGTGATTTCCTGGGAATACTTAGTGTGTACACTAAGCCGTCTTACCGGTTAAACAACAAGGACATAATAATCCACGAAAAAGCTCCCGAATTTTTTGACGCGGAAAATCCGTTTGGCGTGCCGAATACTCCCAATCTCAGCACATGTGATTTCGAACCGTACACTATCGAACAGCTGAATGATTATTACGGGATCGAGTTTGACCGCTTGACAAGACTTCACACGTACTGGAAAGAATGGCACGGCGATACGGGAATATATACGCTCAACGGCGAACCCGTTTACACGCGCAATGCTATCGATTATCAGCTTGCGAACGGCGCGTTTGTGAACGTTGAAGTCAAGCTTGGCGGAGAACTGCCCGTGGAGATATTCAACGCGCCCAACAATACGACTCCCGAAACGACATACTCCAAAATAAACGGCTGTCAGGCTATGCTTTCGCGCAACGGCTTTGCAGGTGAGAGCTATGACACAAAGATATATCCTAACGGCGACCAAAAATTTGGCGCGGTGATCAAAATGCGAAACGCGCTCGTTCATTTCAAGACTGCGGGGCTTACCGAAGTGGAGTTCGTGCAGATCCTTAAGGATTTTACGAATACGAACAACGCCGACAGCACTAAGAACGATATCGTTATTCACCCTGAAAAGCCGCTAGCGTTTGCAGAGAAAGACCCGTTCTTTATGGTATGCGGAAATCTCCTTGACCCCGAGGTTTTCAAAAAATACACATTTGAGCAGCTGAACGGCTATTACAGCAACCCGTTGGTAAACCTCATTACCATTGACGCCGACGATCTGGTAAAATATACTATGGAAGAGCTGAACAGCTATTACGGTATTGAGTTCGACCGCCTTACAAGGCTTCACGGAGATTGGGAGGAACTGCACGGCAATCTTGGAATATACAGACACAATTTCAACTACACAGAATACGGGGATTACGATGTGATCATTTGGACGCACAATGCTATTCATTACACGCTTCCGGACAGCTCCGTTCTCACCGTTGAGGCTCAGCAGGAGGGCGGCAAGCTGCCCGACCTGGAAACGTGGTCTTCCCCCACGCCCCGCTACTCCACGGTAAACGGCTGCAAGGCTATGATATACCTCGACGGCTTTGACAACAACACCTATCCCAACGGCAACGTTATGATAACTGCGGTAATCGAAAAGAATGGCACGCTCATTCGTCTGAGTACAGCCGGTTTCACCGAGGAGCAATTTTTGAACGTCCTCGACGAGTACACCAAATGAGCTTCGGCAAACGCTTTAATATACATTTCGGCAAACATTCGGCAAATGCTCCCCGCTTTTTCGGGCGGGGAGCATTTCCACAGATAAAACAACGTGTAATTTTATCTTAAGAAAGGAATAATGCTATGAAAAGGTTTTTTGCTGTCGTGTTGGCGCTGCTTTCGACCCTGATGTTTTCCGGGTGCAAAAGCGCGCTGCCCGAGGACACCTCTCATATACCGCAGATAATGATGTTCACCATACACAATAATTGGGCGTGGGGAATACAACAGAGCGTTACGGTTATTGACCGCGACGGAAATCGTCATTCGCAATATTGCGACAACGAAAAATACGATTACAAAGTCGATCATATGCCCGACGAGTGGATCGACCTCAAAGAGGACGGGTGGTACGAAAAACTGCTCAAAATAGCCGAAAACGGAGAAACGGGTGCAAAGCTCTCCGAAACCGAAGCGGGTTATATTCGGAAAAACGCACGGAATTTCGCGGGTTGGAGCAGCCTGTCCGTTAAAGAATATATAGATGCTCACACCTTTGATTACGGCGTAAAAGTACTTTACGGCATCTATCTTGACGAGGACGGCGAGCCGAGCCTCGCAAGGCTTGCCTGCGTCGGCGACACGATGGAATGTGTCGATGACTCCGACGCAATGAAATTCGTCAACAATACGGGATTGTTAAGTATGCGCAAGTTCACGTGAGAAAAAAGAGTTTTTGCGATAAACGAACCCCGCCCATTCGGGCGGGGTCTGCTTATTTCTCTTTAATATGAACGTCCAATTGCTCAAACGGTATTTTAATATCGTTCTCGATAAACGCCGCGCGGACTTGCTCGTTCAACTCAAAGTAGATATCCCAATATTCGTCGGTCCTGCACCACGCTCTCACCAAAATCACGATAGAACTTGTACCGTGTTCCTTCATCACGATCATCAGCGGCAGCTCGTGGAGTATCTTCTCGTGCATATTGAGAATATTCTCGATGATCCCCTTTGCCTTGCCGAAATCATCATCGTAGGATATCGAAAACAGCATTTCAAGGCGGCGGTTGTCGTTGGTATTGTTGTTGATTATGGTCGCGTTCACCGCCATACCGTTCGGGATAAATATCGCCTGATTGGTGAGCGAATCAAGCCGCGTATAGAGTATCGATATCTGCGCGACCGTGCCCTCAACGTCGTTTGTCGTTATATAGTCGCCTATCTTGAACGGCTTGTTTATCATCAGCAGAAAGCCGCCCGCGACATTCGACAGCGCGGTCTGCAAAGCAAGACCTATCGCCACGCCCGCCGTGCCGATAACGGTGACTACCGAGGTCGCAGGGATTCCCAGCATACTCAGCACGATAGTCAGCAAAAGCGTATACAGAACGATCTTCACTAACTGCGACGTGAACTTAGTCACCGTGAGGTCGAGCTTTGATCTTCCAAGCCCCTTCGACAGCCCGAAAAGCACCAGCTTTGTGATTATAATACCGATTATCAGCACCACTACCGCAAAAATTATCTTCGGCAGCATTCCCATAAGGGACTTGCCCATATTAGCGAAAAACTCACCGAGTGCCGACAGCGTTTCCTGCGGATTTTCAACGATAGCGTCCACCGCGTCGCCCAGCGTGGGAACGTCGCTTGCCGTACCGCTCTCCGCGCCCGAAACGGCTTCAGATGCCGCTTCGGAAACGTCCGACAATGAGGCTTCGGCAGCAGCGGCAAGAAGCAGAAGTTTTCCTCGGATCATCAGCCGAACTCCTTCTCAAACGCGGAAACTACCGCGTCAGCGTCCGCGTCGCGGATAAGCACGGATATCTCGTCGACGCTCGTGGTTATCATCAGTATCATAGCCTCAAGCCCGTTAAGTATCTCGAAAACTCTCGCAGCAAAGCCGACAGTGTCCGTCATCTCGCCCGTCTTGATAACGATCTTTCTGTTGCCGCTGTTTATCATCGGGGATATGCAGCCCTTTGCTTTAAGCTCCCCGACCGTACCTAACAGCTTTGGCATATCCTCGTCGCACACGGTAAATCCAAAGCTGAATATCTCTTGTGTAGGCGCGGTCATCGATATCATATCGACGTTTATGCCCGCCTTTGCGACGATCTTAAGAGTGTCCTCCATTATCGTCTTGTTGAGCGGCACGTTATTGAACGATACCGCCGATACGTTTTCAGTAACTTCGATTTTCATAGACTTACTCCTTGATCAAATCTCCCATAGCGTACAACCCTGCGGGCTTTCCCGCGAGGAACACCGCCGCGTTTACCGCGCCGACCGCGAAAACCTCGCGCGACTGCGCCGAGTGCGACAGCGTTATCACCTCATCGTGACCCGCGAAAATAATGTCATGCTCGCCGACTATTGTACCGCCGCGAATGGAGTGCATACCTATCTCCTCTTTATCGCGCGGCTTGCGGACGGAATGTCTGTCGTAGACATAGCGCTTTGCTCCGCCCAGTTCCTCGTTTATTGCCTCGGCAAGCATTATCGCCGTGCCCGAGGGCGCGTCCTTTTTGCGGTTGTGGTGCTTTTCCACTATCTCGATATCGAACTGTCCGCCGAGCACCTGCGCCGCTTTTTTCGCAAGCTCCGCAAGCAGATTGATGCCCAGCGACATATTGAACGTGAAAAACACCGGTATCTGCGAACTTGCCGCCGTTATCTGCGCCTTTTCCTCGTCAGAATAGCCCGTCGTTCCGATGACCAACGGCACGGAATTCATTTTGCAGNNGGGCAGCGCCGACGGGTGCGAGAAATCAATGATAACGTCGGGCTTGTTCGGAAGATCGAACACGCCGGTCACGAGCGGAAATCCGCCGTAAGGCTCACCCGCCTTGTCTATTCCCGCGCATACCGTGCAGTCCTCACGCTCGCTTATTATTCCCGCAATGACGCGTCCCATATGACCGCACGCGCCTGTTATAGCTATATTTACCATTTTACCTGTCCTTTTCAACTTCGGGCAATGCTGTTTTGGCATTGCCCTGTTTGTTACTTGATTATGTTTACCAGACCCAAAGACTCCATAACCGCCTTGAGCTTTGCTTTCATATCGTCCGCCATAGAGCACAGCGGCAG
>DILZ01000083.1:0-6748 GCA_002425305.1 Ruminococcaceae bacterium UBA5579 | reverse complement strand
GCTTCCTTTACGGGAATGGGGTTTACGTCCATAAACAGAGCCTTATCCAGCGCGTAGAGCTTCTTTGCCATTTCGAGAGCCGCTTCGCGGTCGCCATTCAGGTACAGCGTCATCTCCTCGTGCTTTTCCTTTGGAGCAACGTTTGAAGTCACCGAAATAAGTCCCTTGCCGCCAAGTGCCAGACAGCACAACGCCTCATCGTCATTGCCCGAGTAAATATCGAGATCCGTATAAGCGGAAAGAGCCATTATAGTGCTCATATTGTTGCTTGCCTCTTTTACGGCTGTGATGTTCGGGTGCTTTGACATTTCGATGTATGCGTCGATCCCGATATTGCAGCCCGTGCGCGACGGCACGTTGTACAACACGTTCGGAATACTTACCGCGTCCGCGATCGTGGTGAAGTGCTTTACAAGTCCGCGCTGCGATGCTTTATTGTAGTAAGGAGTGACTTGCAGAAGAGCGTCCGCGCCCATTTTTTCCGCTTCCTTGGAAAGCTCGACGGCATAAGCGGTGTCGTTGCTTCCCGCGCCCGCGATAACGGGAACGCGGTGGTTTACGCGCTCAATTCCGTAGCGGATAACCTCGCGGTGTTCCTCGTCCGTCATAGTAGCGCTCTCGCCGGTAGTTCCGCAGATTACAAGACCGTCGATGCCGTTTTCTATCTGATAATCGATAAGCTTGCCGAACTCCTCATAATTAATAGAGCCGTCGGCGTTCATCGGCGTAGCGATAGCCGTCGCGCAGCCCGTGAAAATAGTTTTATTACTCATAAAATACACCCCTTATAGTTTTTAGTTATTAGCGATTAGTTTCTAGTTACACAAGCGGGTAAGCCCCCTCGGCTCTAATAACTAGCTACTAGCAACTATTCTCTAGCAACTAGTCAAGGTAACCCTTTGCCGCCAGCAGCTCAGCCATTTCAACCGCGCCGCCCGCCGCTCCGCGCAGCGTGTTGTGCGACAGGCACACGAACTTGTAGTCGTACTGAGTGTCGGGACGAAGTCTGCCTATGGAAACAGCCATTCCGCCCTCAAGATTGCGGTGCAGCTTCGCCTGCGGCATATTGTCCTCCTCAAAATAGTTGAGGAACTGCTTCGGAGCGGACGGTAGCTGAAGCTCCTGCGGCTCGCCTTTGTACTCCGCCCAAATCTTTTTTATTTCGTCGATAGAGGGCTTGTTTTCAAATCTTACGAACGCCGCCGCAAAATGACCGTTCGATACGGGCACACGCAGACACTGCGTAGTGATAAGCGGCTTGTCGCACTTTACTATCTCGCCGCCCTCGATCTTGCCCCAGACCTTCAGCGGCTCCTGCTCGGACTTCTCCTCCTCGCCGCCGATAAACGGGATAAGGTTATCGACCATTTCGGGCCACGTTTCAAACGTCTTGCCCGCGCCGCTTATTGCCTGATAAGTGCAGGCGAGAACCTCGGTGATACCGAACTTTCTCAGCGGAGAGAGCGCGGGAACATAACTCTGTATCGAGCAGTTGCTCTTTACCGAGATAAAACCGCGCTTTGTGCCCAGACGCTTTCTCTGAGCCTCAATTATCGCGGCGTGGTCGGGGTTCACCTCGGGAATTATCATCGGCACGTCGGGAGTGAAGCGGTGCGCGGAGTTATTCGACATTACGGGGCATTCCGCTTTTGCGTAACGCTCCTCAAGAGCCTTTATCTCGTCCTTTTTCATATCCACCGCGCAGAACACGAAGTCCACCTTGGATACTATCTTGTCGATATCGGCAGTCGCGTCGTCCACGATGATGTCCGCCATAGAAGCGGGCATAGGAGTGTCCATAAGCCAACGAGCACCCACCGCCTCTTTATACGTCTTGCCCGCGCTTCGCGGAGAAGCCGCAAGCGCTGTCACGTTGAACCACGGGTGGTTTTCCAGCAGCGTCGCGAAACGCTGACCCACCATACCCGTTGCGCCGATTATACCGACATTGAATTTCTTTTCCATAACATATCCCTTTCTTTCTTCAAAAAAATCTAAAAACCATACTTTTAGTTTCTGTGTTTGTCATTTTTGCTTTCTGCTCCGCTGCGCGGGGGAGAAAGCAAAAAACAGGTTCTTAAAAGCTGCTCAAAAATAAAACCGATGAGTATTCTTTCATCGGCATAACTGTATAGAGCATTGAATATTGCGATAGCGCTCCATCAAGCAAGTCGATGACAGTCGTACGCGTATTTCACGCACGACCGGATATGTACGCTTCGGAACGCACACTCCTCGGCGAAATCACCTTTCGCACAGCCGTTTCCGAAAACACCCGACATTCTTTGAACGTCCGCCGCGCTACTTATCAATTTCGCACCTCTATCAATTTATCGTATATATTGTAACACATCTTTATGCGTTTGTCAATATAGATTTGCAGAATTTATAGTTTTTTTGTTGCAATTATTTAAGGACTTGCAAATTAGAAAACAAGATGATATAATAGAGGTAAGAGGTCAGAGATTAGAGGTTAGAGAATGGAAGACAAAGTGATATTATTTGAAAGCGGTTCGTACGACAAATCAAAGCTGAAAACTTACAGCACGCGGTCTTTTCCGAAAAACGACGGCAGCGGCAGGTGGATCGTTGAATATTACGATGTTTACGAAGACGGCACAAGTATATTGACGCGCGCGTGAGTGCGACAAGGAGCGCGTCGGGATCGTAACGTATTTGTTGTCGAAATAAATATGATCTGTAAAGAAAAGGACGAAAAATGTAATATGTACAAAGCAGAGCCAAAAGACTATTTGAACTATATCCAATTTATTGACGAATTGAGCTGCGGGGCGGTTTATCCTTATTCCATAGCGGAGAAATTTCAAAGCGGCGATATTTTTTCGGATTCATCTACCTTCTTGTATTGGCATTACAGCGGATTTGCGTTTCTTTACGGCAAACCCGACGAGCGTTTTCTTGAACACATATCTACGCTGCTGCTTGACAACAAAGCGGAAAATTTAAGAAGATTTGTACTATTTACAGCCGATAGTTCCGTTGAAAGTTTCTTTCGCAAGACGGAAAACGTCGCTGTCGAGCGCAGGATATTTTTTGAATACGGAAGAAACGAGTCTTTGTTCAATCTCGTATTGCCCGCCGGATATAATTTGTGCGAGATCGACGGCAAATTGTTGGGAAAATTAAAAGGAAGCGTTACCCCGTTTTTCTCTTGGGACGACCCGATCGATTTTCTGAATAAGGGAAAGGGTTACTGCGTTGTTGACGGAAATAACGCTGTATCGTGGGCGTTTACCGCCGCGGTCAGCAGTAAAGAGATCGACATAGGTATAGAGACCGCTGTCGAATATCAACATCTCGGTCTGGCTGCCGCCGTTGCGGAAAAGATGATTGAGTACTGCTTTGAGCAGCATAAAAAACCCGTATGGGCTTGTCGTGCCGATAACATTGCCTCAAAGAAATTAGCAGAAAAATTGGGCTTTGTTGAAACGTCCGAATGTTGGACTATCAGAAGAACAAACTGTTGAGTTTTATAAAGAAAAGGACAAAAAATGTTAAAAAGCGATTTTTACTACGATCTTCCCGTGGAGCTTATCGCGCAGACCCCCGTTGAGCCGCGCGACAGCTCGCGGCTTATGAAGATCGACAGACAAAGCGGCGAGATCACGCACGACCGCTTTTACAATATATGCGGATATCTGAAAAAGGGCGATCTGCTGGTGATGAACGACAGCCGCGTGTTCCCCGCGAGGATATACGGAGAAAAACGCGGTACAGGCGTTCCGTGCGAGTTCTTGCTGCTGAAACGGCGCTCGCTCACCGAATGGGAAACTATGGTAAGACCCGGACGGCGCTTGAAGCCGGGAGTTGTCGTGGAGTTTCCCGAGGGCTTGTCGGCGGAGGTCCTCGAAACAGTTGACGGCGGAAACAGGCTTGTGAGGTTTTCATTCGAGGGCGATTTCTACGATATTCTCGACCGAATAGGACAAATGCCGCTGCCGCCGTACATAACCGAAAAGCTCCAAAACAACGACCGCTACAACACGATATACTGCCGTGAAACAGGCTCCGCAGCCGCGCCCACAGCGGGACTGCACTTCACCGAAAAGGAATTCGCGCAGTGCCGTGAAATGGGCGTTGACACGGCGTTCGTGACGCTCCACGTCGGGCTTGGAACATTCCGCCCCGTCAAGGAGGACGATATACTAAATCACAAAATGCACACGGAGCATTATACGATACCGCCCGAGACCGCCGAAAAGATACGCGCGTGCAAGGAACGCGGCGGACGCGTCATCGCCGTGGGAACGACCTCGTGCAGAACGCTTGAAAGCGCGGCGCAAAGCGGCAAAGCCATTGACGATACAAGCATTTTCATCTATCCCGGCTATGAGTTCAAGTGCATTGACGGACTTATTACGAACTTCCACCTGCCCGAAAGCACGCTTATTATGCTCGTCAGCGCGTTTCTTGGGCACGAAAGGACGCTCGCCGCGTATAAGACCGCCATTGAGGAGCGCTATCGGTTCTTCTCGTTCGGAGATTGTATGCTGATAGTTTAATAGAGAATAGTTGTTAGTAGCTAGTTGCTGCGGCGTAGCGATTGCGGCAGCGTAACGGCGGCGCAGCAAAGCAAGAATAGAGTTAAAAGCAACACAACAAGGACGCGTAAATTTCAAAAAGTGTCATAATTTTGCGAAGCAAAATTATGACCGGTCTTGACTAGATTGCGTAACGGAGCGCGAAGCGCGGAGTGAGCAAGCTAGTCAAGATTTTGAAATTTTTTATAATAAGGAGAACAAAATGATTTTATCGGGTAATGAAATAAAACGGCAGATCAATAAAAGGATATTCATAGAGCCGTTTGACGAGAGCAAGATAAATCCAAACAGCTATAATCTGTCGCTTGCCGACGAGCTTCTGGTTTACGAAAAGGATACTCTCGATATGAAGCTGGAAAACCCCGTAAGGCGCATAACGATACCGCCGGAGGGGATAGTTCTCGAGCCGGGCAGGCTGTATCTCGGAAGGACCGCGGAATTCACCCGCACCGAGGGCTATGTGCCTATGCTTGAGGGACGCAGCTCTACGGGGCGGCTGGGGCTTTTTATTCACGTAACGGCCGGTTTCGGGGACATCGGCTTTGCCGGGTACTGGACGCTTGAGATTTTTTGTATACAGCCCATACGGATATACGCCGGCGCGCAGATATGTCAGATCTATTACCACACCGTCGAGGGCGACTGCTCCGTAACTTATAACGGCGGCAAGTATCAGAACAATTCCGGGGTGCAGCCCAGTATGATGTACAAAGATTTTAAATAAAACAGACGGCGCGCCCGATTTATATTCGATGCGCCGTCAGCCTGTATATAAACCTAAGCGTGAAATATTTAATTGTGAATGTAGAATGGATAATGTAGAATTGTGGTGTCGGTGTGACCGCAAGCGATCACCTTCCTACGGCGAGCGGAGCGCGTGTCGAACTTCATCGTAAACATCATCTAATGGATACAACGTAAAATCAAGCAGCCATATTTCGATAAAAATATAGTCTTATCCCTGTGATATGGGGTAGGACATTTTTCTTTTGTCAATACAGACGATTGAATTTCCTGCTTGATAAATCACATTATTTATGCTATAATTAGGCAGTAGAACCCACATTCATAGGATCAGAGCTGTGACAAAATGATTTCCCAAAAATATTTCCTATGAATACGGTTCTGTTTTTGTATGATCCTACATATTGCTTTTGCCTAAATCCGGAAATTTTGTGAAAAACATAGAATTGTGTCCGATAACCCAACCAAACCCATTTCTTTTGTGATAACTATATGCAGGGTACTGCGGGAATGTCGGAAATTTTTATTGAAAGGAATAAGTCAAATGAACGAAAATGAATGGCGGCAGCTTGTAAAAAATGCGCTCAATAACGACGAAGCTGCATTTGAACGGCTGTATAAGGAAACCGAACGCTCGGTGTACTTTCTTTGCCTGAAGCTTTTGAGAAACGAACAGGACGCCAAAGACGCTTCACAGGAGACTTATCTTGCGGCTTTTAACGGTCTTTCATCATTGGACGATGGCGCAAATTTCCCGAAGTGGATAAACGGTATCGCTGTCAATCAGTGCAAGCGTTTTTTCAGAACGCCCAAAAACGAATCGCTTGACGAAAAGCTTGAACACGGAGCTGATTTTTCGGACGATGAGAATTTTATTCCCGATGATTATGCTGCCAATGCCGAAAAGCGCAAAGTAATTATGAATATCATAGACACAGAGCTTTCCGAGGTTCAGCGGCAGACAATTATACTGTATTATTACAACGGACTGAAAACGAATGAGATCGCAAGCATTATGAGCTGTCCCGAAGGCACGGTAAAATATCGCCTGAGCGCCGCCAGAAGCAAGATCAAGGAGGCGGTACTGATTTACGAAAAGGAAAACAAGGATCGGCTGCACGCTATCGTGCCGATACCTATCCTCACGCTTATTCTCCGCAGCGAAGCGGAGCATACGGTTGTGCCCGATGTCCGGCTATTTCATAATCCCGCAGCTCCTGCAAAACATCTTAAAACAGGAGGAAAAACTATGTTTAACACACTAAAAGCAAAAATAATCGCGGGCGCGTGCGCCGCAGTGGTGGTCGGCGGCGGAGTTACCGCAGGAGTTGTCATCTCGAACAACTCCAAAAACAAAACGGAAAGCAACCCGACTTACAGCGCGGGGACTAATTATTCAAAGCCGACGAATACTTCAAAGCCGACAAATACTTCAAAGCCCG
>DILZ01000039.1:27422-27550 GCA_002425305.1 Ruminococcaceae bacterium UBA5579 | reverse complement strand
CAGCCATTGAAACCAGTATGTTTCTCGCGCCCATTTCCTGCAAATGCTTAGCGTAAGCGATAGCTTCAAGCATAGACGAGGGGCGCTCGCCGAATATTTCCCCAAGCTCGTCCATATTCGGCTTTATT
>DILZ01000039.1:17721-27311 GCA_002425305.1 Ruminococcaceae bacterium UBA5579 | reverse complement strand
CCCAAGCACAAGCACGTCGCCGTTTTCGATAACGCCGAGCTTTTCGAAAAACTCTGCCAATGCCTCGTCGGAGATGTCGGGACCTTCGGAGTTTATCTCGGTTTCCGTCACCCCGTCCGCGCTGTAATTCTTTATCTTCATATTTACGCGGGAATTGCCGCTGTCAAGCCGAATAAAATCGGTCTCAATGCCGCGCTCGTGAAGTCTGCGTTCTATCTCGTCGCCCGTAAAGCCAGCAACAAAGCCAAGCGCCTTGGACCTCACGTCAAGCTCCGACAACACCACGGAAACGTCTATACCCTTGCCGCCAACCTCGAAAATCTCCTTGTCCATTCCATTGAGAGCTCCCGCTTTAAGCTCACTTACAAACACGATATGATCCAACGCGGGATTTAATGTTACCGTATAAACCATTTATACACCACCGTTTTTCAAAGCTTCAGATATTTTTTGACTTCCTCTATGTATACCTCGCCGAATTCCGACATCTTCCGCATACGTTTAACGATATACCCTATCTCCATATTGGAGTTGAGGTTTTCTCCCTCCTCGCGAAACGGCACAGCCTTGTATAAGCTGCCGTTCAGTTCCTCGCAGATTATCCCCGAACAGAGCGTATAGCCGTTCAGTCCGACCATCAGGTTAAGCTGCGTTGCACGGTCAAGACTGCGTATAACGCGCGGATATTCTGCATCGCTCAATATCTCCTCCGCGAAATAAGAAGCCGCGCCATCGCCCTGTTCAAAGCACATACACGGGTAATCCCTAAGCTGTTCAAGCGAGATTGACGGCTCGTTTGCCAGCGGGTGATCCTTCCATAGGTAAACATACGCGCGGCAGTTTATCAGCGGAACAAACTCGAGTTCGTTCTCCGCAAGCATTTTATCTATCACCTTGCCGTTGAACGCGCTCCTGAACAGTATCCCGATCTCGCTTTTCATACTCCCCACGTCGTTTATCACGTCAATTGTTTTTGTTTCGCGTATCGCAAAGTCAAACTTCAGCGTATCGAAGCGCTTCACCATTTCCACAAACGCTTTTACAGCGAATGAATAGTGCTGCGTCGAAACACCGAACTTCCGCTTGATATTCGCGTTTTTTCCATACTTTTCCTGCAAAAGCTCGTATTGCTCGCAGACCCTCCCCGCGTAGGCAAGAAACTCCGTGCCGTCGGGGGTTACGGTAACGCCCTTACCCGTGCGCAGGAAAATCGTCACTCCCGCCTCGCTCTCCAGTTCCTTTATCGCGCTCGACAATGTAGACTGCGTTATAAAAAGCTCCTCCGCCGCCTTGTTCATCGAACCTGCCTTAGCGACAGCAAGCGCATACTTCATCTGCTGTAACGTCATTTCAAACCCTCAATATATTCAAGCTCCTCCGCGCCGAACTCGCGCTTCTTGAAATAATACTTGAAATCGTCCTCTGTTATCTCGCGTAAAACTCTGCACGGATTGCCCGCCGCGACAACATTGTCGGGGATATCCCGCGTTACGACGCTCCCCGCGCCGATAACCACGCCGCTGCCAATCTTTACACCCGGGCAGACGACAACGTTGCCGCCTATCCAGCAGTCGCTGCCTATCTCGATCGGTATACCGTATTCGTACATAGAATTACGCGCCTTTGGATGGATAGGGTGACCCGCCGTGTATATCGCGACGTTCGGTGCAATAAACACGTTGTTCCCGATCTTTACGGGAGCTACGTCCAGTATGGTAAGGTTGTAGTTGGAATAAAAGTTGTCCCCCACCGTAATGTTGTAACCGTAGTCGCAATAAAACGGCGGCGTTATCGTAAGATTTTTCCCGGCGGAACCGAGTATGCTTCTCATAAGCTCGTCCTGCTTTTTGATACCCTCATCGCTCCAGCGGTCGCCGTTGTTGTACTCGTGAAGCTTCCGTGCGTTTTCACGCATTTGTCCCGCGCAGTATTCGTCGGCGATATACGGCAGACCGTTTTGCTTTCGTGTGTAGTTATCCATCGCTGTTTTCCTCTCTGTCTTCATTATCATCATTCAGCTCGCAAGACTCCTCCGAACACTCGTCCGCTTCAATATCGTCGTCCTCACCGTCCGAAACCGTTTTTCCAAGACGCTTTGTCACCGTGCCGATCACGATAAGCGCAGCAAAGATAACCGCGCCGCAAGCTGTAATTATAAGCCCGACGCTCATACCCGCCGATGCGAACGAAAGCTCTACCGTATGCTTTCCGCTAGGGATATCAAGACACATAAACGTGTCGTTCAAGCACTTGCGTATATTCACGGGCTTACCGTCGAGCGTCGCCGTCCAGCCCTCCTCATACGGTATCGTGGTGAACAGCTCTCTCGGCTCGTCGGCTTCGACCGTTATCGACAGCTCCGCCTTGCCGCTGCGCGTCACGACGGTGTTTTCGTTCATCGAACGTACTCTTTCGTTAAACCTCGCAAGTGCCTCATCGTCAAGCACGCGGAACTGCGGCTGCTCGAAATAAACATCGTTTTTGAGCAGCTCCAGCTTTACGTCGATAACGCTGCCACTGTCAAACTCGCCAAGGTATGCTATCGAATGGTTCTCGTTTTCAAAGTAGAATTTGATAAACTCGCCGTTGACATAAAGTCTGCACTCGCGCTCGTAGATCGACGGCAAATACATATAAACACGCCCGCTTCTCTCTACCGTTATATTGTAATTCACAGCGGCGGTTTCGTTTTCAAGGCGTTTTTTGTAGGAAAGGTGCCTGTCCGTCGTAGAGCCTGCGTTCAGGTTGGTGAGATCCAGACCGTAATCCTCAAGCGGATAAAACAGCTTGCCGTACTCGCCGGAGATCAGCGCCGCGAGGCTCTCCTGTGCCGCGAAAGGAGATTTGTCCGTTATAATGCTCTCCGCGACGCTTTTGTCCACCAGATACGCAAACCCGAAAGCGTCCTCGTTTTTGTATGCTTTTATGCCGGAATCAACATCGATGTCGACGGTTTCTTTATATTGAGACAACAGCTCGCTTTTTGAAAGCACATACTTTATTCCGAGAACATCATCTGTTATCGGAGTTGCGCCGTCATATCGCGAATAATGCTCCCTCGCGCCGAAGCCCAGCTTTTTGGCGAGCGCTATCGCCTTTTCGTTGAACACGCTCGAGCTGTGCGAAACGCCGTACATTCCAACGGCGATAGGGTCGTTAACGCAGCGGTGATAAGTCTTTTCCATACGATAAAAATCGTCGTCCTGCGCTTTTACCGCGTCGATCGCCGCTCTGGTATTCGGGATATCACCGATGTAGCTCTCGCGCGTGGAATAGTAGATATCCTTGTGCATTCTTTTGAACGTAACAAGATTGTTTACCAAAAGCTCCGCGATCACCAGCGCAAGCATAGTTATCTTCATAGCGCGGTACGAGCGGTATTTCTTATACATCGCCAACGCTCCCGCGATAATGCCAAGTATGATAAGCGGGATAAGAATAANNCGTCGTGTTGAAATGTTCGCTGCCCGCATAGTGATCCGCGACAAGCAGAAGTCCCAGCAGCGCCGCAAACACTCCGCCCACGTTCTTGCGGCAAACGTGCTTTATTTTTTCAAACGCCTCCGCGCCGAACATCATAAGCAAAAACACTACGATAAACGAGTAGCGGTACGGCATCCAGACAGGTACCTTTCCTCCGTGCCAGAACATATCAACAGGCTTTATATACATCGAAAGCAGCATAACAGCCAACAGCGCCCCGCCAGATATCCTTTGACGCAGAGGAATTTTTTTCAGGACAAAATATATCACCGCGAAGATCAGTGCCGTCATTCCGCAGTATATCATCGGCATACCCTCGGGGCGAATAGTATCGAACGTCCCCGGAAACAGCTTGAGCAGAGCGTCGGTGAGGTTAAAGTTCTCCGCAAGCGAAAAATTCGGATCGCCGAACTGCAGCTTGCCCATTTGCAAAGCCTTGTAAACGGGCACGACGATCCAGCAGCTCATACAAACAGAAGCCACCGATGAAAACCCGTACAAAAGCACGGATCTTCCAACGGCGGCGGCACTCTTCTCTGCGGTCCTTCCCGAGGCAATGTAATATACGAAATAAAGCGCGGAAAAAATCCCCGCCATATAGCCGATATAGAAGTTCGACACAAGGGTATACAGCATCGACAACGAATAAAGCATCCACTTTTTCTTGTCGCAAATTAGCTCTACGCCCATTATCACAAGCGGCAGAGCGATCATTCCGTCAAGCCACATCGGATTTATGGAATGTGCCGAAAAATATCCCGAAAGCGCATACATCACGGAAAACAGCGTCACCGTGAGATCGGAACAGCCGCGCTGCTTTTTCAGCAGAAAGGCGCAGGTAAGCCCGCCTGCCGCCGCCTTAACAAGCAGCATCGTAAGAAGCCCCTCCGTTATCGCGGTGCGCGGAAAGAGCCAAACGATAAAGTTGAACGGACTCGCGAGATAATAAGCGAACGTCCCGAAAAACTCTCCCGAAAACGTCCTGCTCCAGCTGTAAAAAAGGCTCTCCTTCCCCGCGAACACGTCGTACATATAATCGTAATAATATACATACTGAGCGTTAAGGTCAAGCGCAAGCACGGAGCGTTCCCCGGAAGGGTACACTCCGAAAATCATATATGAAACAAACAGCAGCGCCCCGGGAATAAAGAACGATAAAATATACGCTTTATTTTTAATGCAAAAATCATACACGCGGCGCAGCAGATCGGAACCGTTATTCAAAGTACTATTCTCCTATAATTTTTACGACTACCAGTTTTTCGCGCTGCCCGTCAAAATCGCCGAACATAATATACTGCCGCGGACCAAGATCGAGCTTGCCGTCGGTAATGGGAACGGTAACGGATGCGCCGGCCAGAAGCTGCTTCATATGCGGGATACCGGAGCTTTGATAATCCACCTTGTATTCCGTTTCGCCGCTTGCAATTCCCGAAAGCAGCTTTTGCCAATCCTTATAAAGATTTTCGTTGTCGTGCTCCAAAAAAACGGACGAGGTGGTGTGTTGGGAGATAACGACACAAATGCCGTCCCTTATCTCGCTTCTTCTTACACATTCCTCTATCTCATAGGAAAGATTGAGGAACTGCTCCTTTTCATCGGTGAGGATCGTCAGTATCTGCCTGTAATTTTTCATTTTCTTCAATTCCTTTCTTTAATAACAAGCTTACCGTGTTCTGCCGTAACATTTATCTGCCTTCTTCCGCCGTTAAACGCGTAAAAATAGCTGCCGGAGATATCCCCGTTAATAAGGTTCGTTTCGCATTCGCCGTCCTTTGTCTTGAAATCTATCGCCACCGAGCTTTTGGGCGGCAAAATAAGCTCGGTATCTCCGCTTCGATTAATAATATCCGAATCGTGTACTATTTTATTGATATCGGTACTGATCCTGCCGCTGCCGGTGGAAAGCGACAGCATACACTCCGCGCCGACAACCGTGATATTGCCCGTTTCTGTCACCGCCGACAGCTTTTGACAGCTTATCCTGCCGACATCGGCATTGCCCGTACCGGTAAACAGCGATATCTCGCGGTAATCGACACGCGGAAGATATATCTTCACGCCAAATTCCGAACGCTTACCCGCGAACAGCGAAACCACAAAAGTCGCGTCCTCGGTGATGATGAGCTCGTTATCGCCCATCTCGAATTCAAGCGGACGGTCATTTTTGTATTCCACCTTCAGTTCGTCGCCGTCATAAGGAATAAGACTGATATCAAGCCGCTGGAGGTCTATGTCGAGGTATTCCGCAAGCGGAAATGTGAACACACCGCCGGCCTCGGAAGCGTGCGGATAATCCCTCATCAAAAAAGCCGCCAAGCCGAAAACCACCGACAAAATGAGCGCAAGAACAAGCATTTTGTTGATCTTTCTTTCCATCACGCTCTACCAATCTCTCAGCCTGTCACAGCGGCGTTTTACCTTTAAAAACCGCCTCGAAACAAAAAAGCCGAGCTTCACTGCAATAAGTCCGCAAGCAGCCGTAAAGAAAATCATTGATAGTCCGCCAAACAGCATTACCGGAGGCGCAAGCTCCGTGATTATCAAATTCTCCTTCAGGATAAGAGATGCCGAACCGTAGATAACCAACATTATTCCGAACGGTATTCCTGNNCCCGCCGCAAGCAGTACGAACATAACCAAAAAGATGACCGAAAAAAGAAACCAATAGAGCAAATAGTTCAAGAAAACCTTAAATCTCGTCAAATGCTCCACTCCTTTTTAAACTTATACATTTTAATTATACCATATAATAATAAAAAAGTCAATATAAAATTGTACGATTATCAAGATAAAAAACGGCGCGGAAAATTGTTTTCGGGTAAATACGCACTTTCCCCCGCACGCGGCGAGGGAAAGGAAAATTTATGCACGTTCAAAACAGCGGGAACGCGTCCCTCGGATTCGGGGAGCGATATTTCCCGTTTTCAATTCGGGGTCTTTTTATTAATAACATCCAAAAACAGATTTTGAATAACTTTGTTGAAATCTATACTCTTTGCAAGCACCTTTTCCTCATCGGCAAAGCCGCCCGCCATAGTTTTATGCCCACCGCCCAATCCGACGTCCTTCAGAGCCTCGGAAACTATCGCGCCCGCGTCAAGCTCGTCAAGCTCGCTTCTTACGGAAAACTTAAATCCGTGCGGTCTTCTGGTGTAAACTACGACGAACTTCACAAGGTCGATATCAAGAATGAAATCCGAAACGGTCGCAATAAAGCCCTCCTTGCACGGAAAATCCAAAAAGGCGAAGCCCACCTCGTTGTAGATCTCAATGTTGCGCAGACTGTCGGAAAAAGCGTTAAGCTCGCTGTACTCTATCTCTGCCGCCTGATATCTTCGTATCTGCTGATGATTGCTTTTCGAGAACAAATAATTGAAGATATCCACGTCAAGCCGCGTCACACCGCGCGTGAAGTTCCTCGTGTCGCACTTCAAGCCGTAAAGCAGCGCGGTGGCTACGCTTTCGGACATCTCAACGCCACATTCGCGGTAATAATCCGCGATGATCGTAGAGCAGCTTCCCACGATACGAACATCCTTATATTTGTAGTCGTCGACCTCCACAAATGTCGGGTGGTGATCTATACAAGCCACCTCATCTCCGATAAGGTCGTCAATGTTGCCGCTTCCCTTCTGTGAATCAACGGTAATTATGTAATCGCTTTCATTCATTGGCTCGTCATAATCGTTGTTCTCATCGGATAACATCTCTATGCCAAGCTCCGAAACCATATTCGCCGTAACGGCACGTTCCACCGAACCACGGTGACAGATAGTCGTTTCAATACCGAAATGCCTCAGAAGGTATTGCAGTCCGAACGCGCTTGCAACGGCGTCCTGGTCGGGGAAATTATGAGTTTGTATAAATACGCGGTGACCGCGCAGCAAGTCCACAAGATTTTGAAAAATCTCTGCCATATCAGCAGCTCCTTTTTATTTATATCGTAATATCGCAAAAAAAAAATTTTTTCGTCAAAAACAGCTTACTATATATAATTGTAGCATATTTTCACGCGATATTCAAGTAGATTTGCATAAACTTCAACGGTTATAATAGACAAATATTTTCAACAATATTTGTTCGCCTTGCTGTTTTCTTCTATTATTTTCCAATACTCTTCCTAAAACTTACTTAAATAATCAAGATCAAAAAGTAAAAAATAGCTTAAAGAAAAACAGTAAATTAATGAAAAGAGGAGATAAAAATGAAAAAAATCAGCGGAATTATCTCTGCCGTTTTAACGGCTGCCGCCCTGATAAATCCCGCGTTCGCTGAAAGCGGCGCCCTCACGGCAAGCTCGTCCAACGCGAAGATCGCGTGGGGTCTGGGCGCCTCCTCAGACGCTTACGGAAGACCGCTCGACGCGGTAAACGCCGAGGCGAAGTACTCCGAAAAAGGCGGTCTGTTCGTGGGCGACGCGGAGCACAAGCGCCTTTGGCTGACATTTGACGAAGGTTATGAGAATGGTTACACGGAAAAGATACTTGATATACTAAAGGAAAAAAATGTCCGCGCGGTTTTCTTCGTCACATACGACTACGCCAAAGACAACCCGGAGCTTATCAAGCGAATGATAAAGGAAGGGCACACAGTGGGCAACCACACGATGTCGCACCCGTCACTGCCCGATTGCTCGGACGAGCAGCTTCACAGCGAGCTTTCCGAGCTGCACGACTATATCAAGCAGCAGTTCGGTTATGATATGTACGTTATGCGGCCGCCAAAGGGAGAGTTTTCGGAGCGCGTCCTCGACTGTGCAAAGCAATTGGGCTACACCACGGTTTTATGGAGCTTCGCCTATTATGATTGGAATGTTGACACTCAGCCCGACCCAAATCAAGCGTTTGAGAAGGTGACTTCAAAGCTCCACCCCGGCGCGATATATCTGCTGCACGCAGTTTCAAAGACCAACACCGAGATACTCGGACGAGTTATCGACAATTGGCGGGAAAACGGATATATTATCACTCCGATGTGACGGTCAGTTAAAAAACAATCCGCATAAACAAACGATGCGCCCTTTGTTGGGCGCATCGTTTATATGTCGTCTCACGAACCGCTGTTCTCAACGCTTAGGATAGCTCCTTAAAAACCTCCGCCGTTCTCGCGGACGGGCGCTCGAACGCCGCCGAGTTTACAAACCTGACCTCCGCTCCTCCGCTGATATAGCCGCCGATAGTATTGTCCCCGGCGAGGTCGTCTGCCGAAAGAGCGCTGTCCGCGATGATATATTTCGGCTGAGCGCTCGCTTTGTCCGCCGAAACATAGCCTTTCTCATTACAAGCGTTTTCCCCCGAAAGGCTCAGCACCGCGCTTTCAAAGGTATCAGACCCCGCGACGGTCAACTTGCTTGTTACATACACAAAGCTCTCCAGCTTAACGCTCTTTGCGGCGTTTTCTATTTCCGAACGCGCTTTCGCGCCTATTTGAACGGCTTTTTCCGTTTCTTTTTCGCCTTCAACCCTTTCTCTGCCGACAAAAGCCGCTGCTATTTCCTTATACAAAGACGAATATCCCTCCATATTCGTTGGCGGCACGGCAGTGAGTACGGCAACTCCCGCTTGATTTAACGTATAAATTTCACGCTCCGAAAGCGGCGACAGCGTAAACACCACGTCGGGCTTAAGGTTCAATATTTCGTCCAAATTCGGATTTTCCGTGCTGCCGACCTTTTTTGACGTGATATCCGCAGGATAATCGCAGTAATCGCTTACCCCCACAAGAGTATCCTTATACCCCAGCTCGCAGATTATCTCCGTTGCTGCGGGGGAAAGACTTACCGCTTTCTCCACGGACTTTTCCAGCCTTACCCCGCACGAGTTCGCGGGAAACGGCGCGACCGTACTCGTATCCACTACATTCGACACGGATATCTCACCCGGCACGGAGGTATCGTTCTTAGAGCACCCCGAAAGCAGCGCTCCGCACAAAACTAAACACAAAGACTTTTTTAAAATTCGTTTCATAGTGTAAACTCCAATCCTTATAAATATTTTTGTAGAAATTACTTATGTATATGCGTATCTCAATACTCCAGACCCATCGCCAATCTGCCCTCAAGCCAATCGATGAACTGCCGCGCCGTTCTTGGCGAACGCCCGCCA
>DILZ01000039.1:16585-17698 GCA_002425305.1 Ruminococcaceae bacterium UBA5579 | reverse complement strand
TTATTGACGACCTCTCGTTCTCATCGGCGAGCTTCCGCACGATATCCAGATAAACCTGCTTATCCGGCTTCGTAAACGTTACAAACAGCCCGAACCTGTCCGAAAGCGACATACTTTCATCTATCGCGTCCCCGCCCGACACCTCGCGTTCCGCCATCGTTTCGCGGATTATCTTCCTGCGGTTGGTGGTTGCATATATAAGTATATTATCGGGCTTTGCAGAAATCGAACCCTCCAACACTCCCTTTAATATTCCGAACCGCTCGTCGTTCTCGGAGAACGAGAGGTCGTCAATAAGTACTATAAAATTCAGCGGCACATCTCTTAGTCTGCGGAACAGCTTTGGCAGCACCGCAATATCGTTCTTCGAGACCTCAACCATTCTCAACCGCTTCGATTCATTCATAATAGCCTTTACGGTCGATGACTTGCCCGTGCCCCTGTCACCGTAGAGCAGCACGTTCTGCGCGGGTTTCCCCGACAAAAAGCACACCGTGTTGTCTATTACCTGTTGACGCTGCACCTCATAATTCTTCAGGTCGGACAGCTTTATCGTATCGGGATGCTCCACCGGGTGTAGCTCTCCGTCAAATGTAAACGCCTTATACTTAGCAAAGACTCCGCTGCCGTGCGCCGCGATATACTCCATAAAATACGTCGTCGTGTAATCGAACACCCCGTTATCATAAAGCGGCAGCTTGCCGAAATCCAGCGTATCATAAAACGTATTCAACCGTATCTGGATCTGCGCTGCGGTCTCTTCGCACAGCGACTTGAACACGTCCAGATCATATCTCAACGCGTCCTTCCTCAAGCAAGACATATCTGTCCTGGAAACCTCCCCGAAAACGAACTCGTTCAGTACCGGGGACTCCGAAAACACCAACATATCGTGGAAATACTCCGCCAGTGATTTTCCGCTTTTCAGCACCGTACCCACTATCCGCGCATATCCCTCGAAGCTCTCCTCCGCCGTTTCGCCGAACAGCATCTTAAATCCTTGAAGAACCGGGTCGTCCTTCACATTAAAACAACACAATCCCGCAATTTTGTTTTTGTACTCCTGCATTTTATTCTCCTTATCTAAAAGCAATCTTTGCACCGCGCGGCTTT
>DILZ01000039.1:2797-16513 GCA_002425305.1 Ruminococcaceae bacterium UBA5579 | reverse complement strand
CGAGCGACATTGGCTCCGCTTCGCTTCGCCAACGTCACTCGCTTGCAAAGCTTGCATTTCTCCGCCTTTTCCCTGCTTTTTAACATTTTTGCACTTTATTTTTATGGCAATCTTTGCACCGCGCGGCATTGACTCCGCTTCGCTTCGTCAACGTCACTCGCTTGCAAAACTTGCACTTCATCGCCTATTTCCTGTTCTTTGACAAATATGCCGCGTTATCCTTTTCGTCAGCTTGAGCCGACATTCAGTGTGATCTCTTTAATAAGTTCGTCCAGATCCGCAAGCACGTTAATGCTCCCGAATCTATTCCGCAAGCTCGCCGCGCCCGCTATTCCCTTGATGTACCACGCCGCCTGCCGTCTTGCCTCCTTCATTCCCGTGCGCTCGCCCTTATCCTCCACAAGCAGACCGATATGCTTTCGCATTATGTTCAGCTTCTCGTCCAGCTCCGGTTCGGGGCGGGGAGTTTTCCCCTCAAAATAATCGAGTATCTGCCCGAACAGCCACGGTCTGCCGTAGCTCCCGCGTCCTATCATCACCAGATCGCAGCCCGTATATTCATACATTCTCACGCAGTCCTCAACGCTCGCCACGTCGCCGCTGCCTATCACCGGAATACTCACCGACTGCTTTACAGCCCGTATAATATCCCAATCCGCCTTGCCGGAATACAGCTGCTCCTTAGTCCGCCCGTGAACGGTGACTGCCGCCGCCCCGTTTTCCTCGGCGATCCGCGCTATCTCAACTGCGTTTATGAGTTCCGCGTTCCAGCCCGCGCGGATTTTCACTGTCACAGGGATATCCGTCGCATCCGCCGCCGCTCTCACCAGCTCCCCGAAAAGCTCGGGGGTTCTCATCAGAGCGCTCCCCGCGCCGCCGCACACTATCTTCGGCATCGGACAGCCGCCGTTAATATCGATAACATCGGGCTTATACCGCTCTGCTATTTTGACCGCCTTTGCCATAAACTCCGGCTCGGCTCCGAAAAGCTGCACAGCCATAGGGCGCTCCGTATCGCTTACAGAAAGCAGTTCCGCCGTTTTTCTGTCGGAATAGCACAGCCCCTTGCAGCTTGCCATTTCCCCGACGCAATACGCCGCGCCGAACTCTTTTGCCATTAATCTGTAAGCCTTGTCCGCAACGCTTGCCATTGGCGCGAGAGATGCAGTTTTTTCTATTATAACATTGCCTATTTTAACATATTCCAATTTGTTCTTCCTTTATTTTACAATTATCTGACCCAATATGACCGCCAGCGTTCCGACAACAAGGCTCAGCAGCGCATAAAGGATACCCGTGACCGTGTTTCCGTCGGAGATAAGTCCCTGCGTTTCAAGCGCGAATGATGAAAACGTGGTAAATCCTCCGCACACCCCTACCTTCAGCAACAGGATCAAACGAGGGTCTATTGAGCTTTTTTCTGCAAATCCCGCTATCAAACCGATAGCAAAACAGCCTGCAACGTTTATCACAAAGGTTTTCACGGGAAACCCCGATCTCATCTCCAACGGAATAAGCCCTATCAGATATCGCAGTACAGCTCCCAAAAAGCCGCCCGCTCCCACAGCCAGACAATTCAGCATTTTTATCACCACACACTTGCTTTAACGACCGACGAGCAATGATATGAGGGTCGCCTTTAGGGTATCTCTAAAAACCGATTTTGCCTGAAACAAGGTCTTTAAAGATGTAATTTACTTATTTCACTAAATATCCACTTTATATTTTACCACAATTCGCAAAACTTTTCAAGAGGGGTGTTGTAATTTTGTAAAAAATATGATACAATGTATGGGACAGCAAAAATCAACGAACTTATGCGGACGGTCAATATGACTGACCCGGGGAAAAGGTGAATTAAATGGAAGTTTCTAGAAAAACCACAACAGCCGCCAAAAGCGCCAGAGTTTATCTGCTGGACGAGATACGCGGCTTTGAGATACTGTGTATGGTGCTATACCACGCGATGTACAGTCTGAAATTTGAATTCGGCGTTGACGTGCCGGTATTCTTTGAAAGCTGGTTTGACATTATCCGCGACGTCTTTGCTGGCGGATTCGTGTTCATTTCGGGGATAATGTGCCGATATTCGCGTGACAACGTTCGGCGCGGCGCGGTATGCTTTTTCATCGGAATGATAATCACGTTTGTCGTGCCGTTTTTTTCTTCGGAGATAAAGTTCGGCATACTGCATATGCTCGGCATATCTATGATGCTTTACGGGCTTTTTTCGCGGGGACTTGAAAAGATACCGCCAATTATCGGCGTTGCGGTTTTCGCCGCGCTTGCAGCGTTTACCTGGAACGCTTCAAACGGGTTTGTAGGCTTTGGCGGCGCATTTCGGTGGGATTTTCCCGCAGCGGCGCACAATGTCGGCGTTTTATATCCGTTAGGTATCCTTCCGAACGAGTTCATCTCCTCCGATTACTTCCCGCTTATGCCGTGGCTGTTTGTTTTTTTGACGGGCAGCTATGTCGGATATTGGTTCAAAAACGGCTCTATGCCGAGAATGTTCTACAACTCTCACGCCAAATGGCTGGGAACGGTCGGGCGCGCGACTATCTGGGTATACATTCTTCACGTTCCGCTGATTTACGGCATTTTTTCACTTATTTTTCGTTAAATCCCAAAAAAAGCGGAAGTATTTTGGGGGTTGCAAATTAATAAAAATTGTTGTATAATATTGAAAGTGATATTTTTCGATTGGACGGCTCAAAATCCGTTCTCGATCTATCATAAGAAAGGCAGGCAAATATGGCTAACAAACTGATAATTCCCGCTATCTCACTTCGTGGGCTGGTGGTTTTTCCGTCGATGGTGCTGCACTTTGATGTTGGACGCGAACGTTCGGTGAGCGCGCTGAAAGCTGCAGCAAAGGACAACGGCGAGATATTCCTTGTAGCGCAGCGCGACGCAGCCGACACCTCTCCCACCGCAAAGGACATTTACGAGGTCGGCGTTGTGGGAATGATAAAGCAGCTTCTGACCACTCCCGACGGTACGACGCGTGTGCTCGTGGAGGGTCTTTACCGTGCAAAGGCAGTAAAGGCGTATACCGGCGGCAGCTATCTCAGATACGAAGTCAAACCGTACAACTACCGGGGCGCGGCGCTTTCANNAGGCGGCTGCCAAGCGCGCGTTAAAGGAAGCATTTGAAACGTACGCGCAGATCTCTCCGAAAATGCCAAAGGATCTGTACGAAAGCATTATAACCGAAGAGGACTGTGCGAGGCTTTTCGACAAGGTAGTGTTCAACATCTCGATGAAGGTCGAGGATAAGCAGGCGCTGCTTGAAACAAACGGAGTTCTGCAAAGAATAAAGCTGCTCATCTCTATGATCGAAAATGAGATCGAAATTATGATGACGGAGATCGAGATACAAGATCAGGTCCGTGAATCGATCGACAAAAATCAGCGCGACTACTATCTGCGCGAACAGCTACGCGCAATATCGCGTCAGCTTGGCGACGGCGACGATCCCGTTGAGGAGTGCGAGGAGTACATAGAAAAGATCAAGGCTCTCAAGCTGTCCGAAGAATCGGAGGAAAAGCTCGTTAAGGAAGCCGAGAAGCTGCGCCGTATGTCAAGCTCCTCACAGGAATCCGCCGTGCTGCGCACATATCTTGATACCGTGCTTTCCGTGCCGTTCAACAAAAGAACAAAGGATAAGCTCAATATTGAATCGGTTGAGAAAAAACTCGATCACGACCATTATGGAATGAAAAAGGTCAAGGAGCGTATTCTCGAAACGCTCTCGGTACGCGCACTTGCGCCCGACGTAAAAGGACAGATAATCTGTCTGTACGGCCCTCCCGGAGTGGGCAAGACCTCAATAGGTCGCTCAATAGCTGAGGCTCTCGGAAGAAAATACGCGAGAATATCCTTAGGCGGCGTACACGACGAGGCTGAGATACGCGGTCACAGAAAGACGTACGTCGGCGCTATGCCGGGACGTATCGTCAAGGCTCTCACGCAGGCAAAAAGTATGAACCCCGTCATTCTGCTTGACGAAATAGACAAAATGGGCAACGACTACAAGGGCGACCCGTCCTCGGCAATGCTGGAGGTGCTGGACGCTGAGCAGAACAACGCGTTTGTTGACAACTACCTTGAAGTACCGATCGACCTGAGCGAGGTGCTGTTCATCACCACAGCGAACGATACAAGCACCATTCCCGCTCCCCTGCTTGACAGAATGGAGATCATCGAGCTTTCAAGTTATACCCGCGAGGAGAAGTTCAACATTGCGAAAAAGCACCTTGTCCCCAAACAGCTCAAGAAAAACGGCGAGAGCAGCAAAACTCTGAAGATAAGCGACAAGGCGCTGTATTCGATAATTGACAGCTACACCCGCGAGGCGGGCGTGCGCAAGCTGGAGCGCAGGATAGGCGAGATATGCCGCAAGACCGCGAAAAAGCTCGTTTCGGGCGAGAAAGAGGTAAAAGTCACCGACGCGAATATCGAGGAATTTCTCGGAGTGAAGAAATACAAGCCCGAAAACCTGTCCGCACACGATGAAGTGGGATTGGTGAACGGTCTGGCGTGGACTTCCGTGGGCGGCACTATGCTGCCGCTCGAGGTTCTGGTGCTTGATGGCACCGGCAAGACCGAGTTCACCGGACACCTCGGCGACGTGATGAAGGAATCCGCAAAGATAGCGGTTTCGCTGACGCGTTCACTCGCGGAAAAATACGGCATAGACCCCAACTTCCACAAGGATAAGGACATTCACGTTCACGCACCCGAAGGAGCCGTTCCCAAAGACGGTCCCTCTGCGGGCGTTACGCTTACGACCGCGCTTGTTTCCGCGCTTTCGGGAACGCCCGTGCGCCGTGATGTCGCGATGACCGGCGAGATCACTCTGCGCGGAAAAGTCCTCCCGATAGGCGGCTTGAAGGAAAAGTCCATGGCGGCTTACCGCGCGGGCATCAAAACCGTCTGCATACCGATAGACAACGTTCCCGACCTTGAGGAGATAGACGAAAAGGTCAAGGAAAATATCCGCTTCGTGCCCGCAGAGAACATTGCAACGGTACTTGAAACGGCGCTTGTCCGTGAAAACTGCACTCTCGCGAAATCCGAAAAAACCGATATAAAGATCCCGAAAAAGAGCGAGAGAGTGCGCAAGCCCGTACTGAACGCATGATCTGGGGAGCTGTTTACGGAGATATAATCGGCTCGTACTACGAAGTACACTGCACAAAGGACTACAACTTCCCTTTACAAAGAGAGTCAACGTTCACCGACGACACGGTGATGACGGCGGCTGTCTGCGAAGCGATAATGTTCAACCCCGCGCCGATATCGCCGTTTGAGGTAAACAGACACGCTAAAGAATACGCCGCGCAGTATAAGCGCTTTTACTCGCTGTATCCCAACGCGGGCTTCGGACAGATGTTCTCGGAATGGGCGCAGGCAAGCTCGCTTTACAAGCAGAGGAGCTACGCAAACGGCGGCGCTATGCGCGTTATCCCGATAGGATACGCGTATGACACACTCGAACAAACACTTTTACAAGCAAAGGCAAGCTGTCTGTACACTCACAACAACAAAGAGGCNNGCTGTCGCGGCGGCTGTTTGGCTTGCCCGGGACGGAAAGTCTAAGGACGAGATACAAGAGTATATCGAACTCGAATTTCGCTATGATCTATCCGCACCGATAGCGGATATACGCGAAAAATATGTGTTTGACAGCCGCGCGGGATATTCCGTGCCGCCGGCGATTTGCGCGTTCTTGCAGTCGGACGACTATGAAAGCGCGGTGCGCAATGCTGTTTCGCTCGGCGGCGACGCTGATACTATGGCTTGTATCGCGGGCGGTATCGCCGAAGCGTTTTACGGTGAGATACCGCAGTATATCGCAGATTTCTGCGATATGAGATTGGACGGATCTATAAAGAGGATCATTAAAAACTTTATTGAGGCGGAAAATGGACAGAAAAACGGAAAATGAGATTGCGCGGTTTTTTCAAAAGCGCGTTCGGGAACGGATATCGTACCTTATGACTTCAAAAAAGCGCGGAGATATTTTTCAAAAGCTCGCGCACACCGCCGAAGAATATTTAGACCGTACCTTAATAGTCGAGAAAAGCAATTTCCCAATTGAGCGCGAAATTATAGAAAAGCATCTTGGAAAAAGAGTTTATGTAATGAAACAGCATTCGGATTTAGACGGAGTTTTTTCCGATATCGGCACGGCATTGGACGAGCTGTGGAGCTGCGGCGTGCCGTATATTCTGTACGGAAACGGCTGTCTTTATGTGGAAACGGAGTACGATTTTTCGGAACACGCGGCATATATACTGAAAAGGAATGACAAACTATGAACTACAACAACGCGAAATTCTTCACATCTTACGGGAAATTTGAGCAGATACCGCCGTGCGACCGCACGGAGATAGCGTTTTCGGGGCGTTCCAACGTCGGGAAAAGCTCGCTTATCAACAAGATATTCAACCGGAAAAATCTCGCGCGCGTATCGGCTACTCCCGGCAAGACCGCGACGATCAACTTCTACGAGCTGGAGAACATCTACATAGTCGACCTTCCGGGCTACGGCTACGCAAAGGTGTCAAAATCCGAAAAAAAGAGCTGGAACAGGCTTATCGGCGGGTATCTGTCGTCGGAGCGCGAGCTGTCGCTGTTATTCCAGCTGATTGACTTCCGCCACCCTCCCACCGCCGACGATCTTTCTATGGTTAATTATCTGATAGACGGCGGGTTTCCGTTTGTTGTAATATTGACGAAAGCGGACAAGCTCACGAAAAAACAGCGCGAAGAAAGACGCAAGGCTCTGCTGACCGAGCTGCCGTGCGCCGAGGATATCACGATAGTGGAGTTCTCCGCCGAAACGGGCGAGGGCGTGGAGGAGATACGAGCGATAATCGAAGAAATTGCCTCGGACGAATAAGATTTGCGGCTTTTCCGATTTTGGAAAAGTCGCCTATTTAATTTTGCAAAAACTGTAACCTATCCGGCACAAAAAGCAACAAAGAGGTGAACGGGAAAATTTTCACCCCCGAAAATTGCCGGCAGCCGTTTGAAAAGGGGAAGCATAATGGAAAACAACGCGTACAAGCGGTATCTTGACGGTGACGACACGGCACTTTTGGATATGATCCGCGAATACAAAAACGGACTTACGATGTATCTTAACAGCTACGTCCACGATTTAGACCTTGCCGACGAGCTTTGCTGCGAAACCTTCGTAAGGCTTGCCGATAAGAAGCCGAAATTTCGGGAAAGCTCCTCATTCAAGACGTTCTTATACGGTATCGGAAGAAACATCGCTCTTGTGTACATACGGCGGAACAAAAAGCACATCGCCGAGCCGTTGGACGAGGCTATGGAAACTCCCGACAGTATCGATCTTGAAAAAGAGTTTTTGATAAAGGAGCGTAACCGGCAGCTTTACACGGTGCTCGGCTCTCTGAAGCCCGAATACTCGCAGGCGTTGTGGCTTATGTATTTTGAGGAGCTGTCCGTTAAGGAGATCGCCGCCGTGATGAAAAAATCGTTATCCGCCGTTAAGGTGCTGCTTCACCGCGCAAGGTCGGCTTTGAAAACGAAGCTGGAAAAAGAAGGGTTTGAATATGAGAACGGTTGAAGAATGTTACGAATATGTTATGAAGCGCTGCGGCGAGCTCGCCGCCCAAAGGCGCAGAAAACGCGAGTTCGCGCTAAAAGCCGCCGCGCCTGTCTGCGGAATTGCCATTATTGCGGGAAGCATAGCGGCTTACGCTGCACGTACGTCATACAGCAGCAAGCCCGAAACCTCGAATATGTATGCCGATATGGAATTGGTAAGCCCGGGAATGGTGGACAGGAGAACGGCAGATCACCTTGAAGAGCTGGAAAAATACAGCGATATAGCCGTTGTCGGTGAATTTATTGACGATTCCGTATCCGATATTGAATATGAGTATTCGGATTTTTTCGGAAAAGACATTATAACTTTGGCAAGATCTTATAATGTTATAGAAGTAAAACAGGTTTTAATGGGTGATGTGAAAGTCGGCGATAAGCTTACAGTCACTCAGCTTGAGGGGAGCGTTGACGGAAAAATGTACTCCTGGAGCGAACTTACACCTATGACAAAGGGTGATGAATGGATATTCTTCCTTGATAGGGATGACAAGGATCATTATTGGGTAACGTGCGATTCCGACGGGCGTTTTCCCACCAAAAACTCCGCCGAAAAAAACCGAAGAATGACGTTTAAAAACGTGGATTTTCCCGACAGTTATCAATTGGGCGTATACGATAAACAAAGCTTCAACCAAAGTATCTATGATGAGATCGTTGAAAAATACGACGTGTGATTATGATGATTAGGGCAGCTGTGCGGCTTTTTTGACTTTTCGGCATACTTCATTGGGTGTCGTTGAAACTTTATCCTATAATATTCTATGAGAGACAGGCTTCTTTCCGATAAGATTTTGTGTGACAGCTTTATTTTATCGGAGATTTGCTTGTCTCTAAATTTTTTTCCTATATTTGATCTATATCCACTGCGACACAGCAAACTATTACAGAGCTTTTTTCAAAAAACTATTGCAATGATACGATAAATATGGTATAATATGTATGTGTATTATGCACGGGAAAGCGGGGATTTTGTTTTGCAGCTGAATATCGTTCTCGGAGAACCGCAAATTCCGCAAAACACGGGGAACATAGCGCGGACGTGCGCCGTTATCGGAGCGCGGCTCCACATCATAAAGCCAATGGGCTTTGAGCCGACCGACAAGCAGCTTAAACGCGCGGGATTGGATTATTGGCATTATCTGGACATAACCTACTACGACGGATTTGAAGATTTCTTCTCCAAGGTCGACGGGCAGTGCTACTTCTTCACAACTAAGGCGCAGAACCGATACACGGACGTGCAATATCCCGATAAGTGCTATATTGTCTTTGGCAGAGAGGACGCGGGACTTCCCGAGGAAATGCTGTTCAAGCATAAAAACGACTGTGTAAGGATACCGATGATGCCCACTCTTCGCAGTCTGAACCTCTCCAACAGCGTTGCGATAGCAGCATATGAAGTCCTGCGGCAATGGGATTTCCCCGAGCTTCAGAACTTCGGAAGTCTTACAAGATTTGACTGGTCTGAGGCAAAGTAAACATAAATTATGAAAGGAAAAAAACTATGAACAAAGATGTAAGAATTATTACCGACAGCGGCTGCGACGTTTCGGCGGAGGCGGAAAACGAGTGGAAGGACTATCTCGTAATTATGCCGTTCGCGGTAACGATAAACGGCGAAACGAAGCTCGACAGAGTGGAGATCAGCGCCGAAGAATTCCACCAAATACTCAAGGAAAACGAGGAGATACCTAAGCACTCGCAGATCACGCAGATACAGTTTGAGGACAAGTTCCGCGAGCTGTACGACGATGGCGTGCGCTCGATAATCGTCGACGTTATAAACTCACACGGCTCGCAGACGTTTTCTCAGGCTCAGATAGCGGCGGAAAACCTCAAGGAGGACCTGCCCGAGCTTAAAGTGTATGTAGTTGACGGCAGAAGCTATTCTATCGGTTACGGATATTCCGTTATAGAGGGCTGCAAAAAGCTCTCCGAAGGACAAAGTGTCGAAAGCGTTGTGGCGTATCTCGAGGATTGGGCAAGCCACGTTGAAGCATATCTCGTCGGCTTTGACCTTCGTCATATGAAAAAGTCCGGACGTATTTCCGCTGCGGCTTCGTTCCTGGGCGAGCTTATGGGTCTTAAACCCATAATAGCTCTTTACGACGGAGTTACCGAGGTAGTTAAAAAGGCGCGCGGAGAAAAAGCGGTAATCGACGCGGCGGTCGAAGTAGCAGCGGCGCGTATGATCCCCAAAACTCCGTATAATGTAATAACCACCACGCGCCCCGAGCTTGACAAGGAATTTATAGAAAAACTCACAAAAAAAATAGGCTATCCGCCCGCAATGGTAACAAAAATGGGCGTCGTTGTTAGCTGCAACGCGGGGCCAAACACGATCGCCGTTTTCGTGAGAGGACAGGAGCGCAAGTGATCCGAGCGGCAATCATCCGCCTTGCTGTACAGGGCGGATAACTAAAGTCATTGTGCGGCGACGCATAAAATCGCATTAAGGAGTTTTAACATTGGGCGGGTTTAAATATATTGAGGACATTTTCGGGAACTTTGTGAGAATAGTCCGTTCGATAACGATCTTTGACGTATTGGACATACTGCTGCTCACTTTTTTGATATATGTGTTTATAAAGCTTATGCGTGAAACTCGCGCAATGCAGCTTTTAAAGGGCATTCTGCTGCTTTTGATAGTTTTCATACTTGTAAAGTCTTTCGACCTTAAGGTTATGGGCTATCTTATCGACAACTTTATGCAGGCGGGAATAATCGCGCTTATCATCGTGTTTCAGCCCGAGCTTCGGCGGATTCTGGAAAAGGTGGGGCGCACAAAGGTGGCAACGCTGGCAAGCTCCTCCGAAAAAACGACGTCCGACCGCGACAAAGCTATTTTTGGAATTGCCGAGGCGTGTTCTCGTCTGCACGACAGCAAAACGGGCGCCCTTATAGTCATCGAGCGCAACACGAGGCTGGGCGACATCATTGAAAAGGAAACTACAAGCGTCATAAACGCGGAATGTGAACCGGAGCTGTTCTGCAACCTGTTCTACAACAAAGCTCCCCTGCACGACGGCGCGGTGATCATACGCAACTTCAGGATATACGCGGCGGGCTGCTTTCTGCCGAACACACAAAAGGACCAATATCTATCCACCGATCTAGGTTCGCGCCATAGAGCGGCGGTGGGTATGAGCGAAAACTCCGATGCGCTCGTTATCGTTGTATCCGAGGAGACCGGAAACATTTCCGTTGCGCTTGACGGGCAGCTCTCGCGTGACCAGACTCGCGAAAGCCTTATTACGATAATGCGCAAATATATGCCCGGCGTTATCGTCAGCAAAAAGAAAAGATCACGCGCTAACGCGAAGTAAGGGGGAAACGCTTTGAAAACTATTTTTTTTAATTTTATCAACGGATTTAAAAAGAATTATAAAACCGTTATCGTCGCGTTTATCATTGCCTGCTCGCTTTGGATAGTGATATCCGTACTCACCTTCGATACTATCACAAACAACATAAGCGGCATAGATATCCTTGCGCAGCCCACCGAATATATGTCGCAGAACAATCTTCAGATAACAACCGAGATAAAGGACAAGGTCACTGTGCGAATAGAGGGCAAGCGTTATGATATAAGCGACCTTAAAGCGTCGGATTTCACCGCCGAGGTCGATCTTTCCTCGGTTCGCTCGGCGGGGACCTACACTCTGCCGCTCAAAGTAAAGTCAAAATCCAACCGCGAGCTTTCTATAACGCAAACTCAGCCCGAACAGCTCTCCGTGACGCTGGACGAGATGATTTCCAAGGAATTCCCCGTTCAGGGAACGGCAGACATCAATCTGCCTGGCGAGTATTATCTCGACAATATAACCGCATCCCCGGCAAACATCACAGTCAAAGGTCCGGCAAGTGTTGTCAACAAGATAACGAAAGTCGAGGCGAAAAGCACATTCCACGGAAACATATCGGAATCCAAGCAAACCGGCAGCGAAATACTCGTATACGGCGCGAACGGCGTTATAAACGACGATCTTACACTTTCAACCGATAATATCACAGTAAACATCTCCATCTTCAAGCAGAAGGAACTGCCTCTTGAGTTCTTGATAGTCAACGTTCCGAACAACTTCGATATCAACAGCCTAAAATACACGATCACTCCCGAAAAGATAACGGTTGCCGCGCCCGATGAATCCATCAACAACATTTCCACTCTTAACATCGGCAGTATCAACCTCGAAGACATCACGCTTAACACAGCCACGGAAACCATCACAAACGCGACGTCATATATCCCGATATCGCTGCCCGATGGCTACAAGAACCTTTCGGGCATCAACAACGCGCGTATCGAATGGAACTTTGAGGGTTATGCGAAACAAGATTTCGACATTTCCTCTGAGAATATCATCATTTCAAACAAGCCGGACAACTTTGACGTTTCGCTTATAACCGAATCACTGAAAGTTACCGTTATAGGGCCGAGTGAAAGTCTTGCCGCTATCGCGGCGTCCGATATAACCGTCAATGTAAATCTTCTGGGAGCGCAGATACACGAAGGCTCGTTGGACGTTCCGGCATCGGTTCAGATAAAAGGCGCACGCCAGAACTGCTGGGTATCGGGACGCTACAAGGTGACTATAAAGGCTTCTCCCGTCACGGAAAGCGGAGATTGATAATGGCACTTATCGTATCGCAGATCAAAACGGCTTTAGAACAGACAAAGGAGACCGCAATAAAAAAGGCGGTCTCTTTGCTGAAGCTGTCTCAAAACGAAATAAAGACCGCAAAACTCTACAAGACATCGATCGACGCGCGTCACGGGATAATGTTCGTAAGCTCCGTGTATCTTGAGCTTACAAGCAGCGAAAAGGAACGCCGCCTTGCGGAAAAAAATGCCAATGTCAAGTTGTTCGAGCATCGGGAACTTTCGGTGAGCTTTGGAAAAACGCTGCTTGACGGAAAAATAGTGATCGTGGGATTCGGTCCGGCGGGAATGTTCTGCGCACTCACATTATGCGAATTCGGCTATAAGCCCATTGTTCTGGAGCGCGGAGCGGCAATGGACGAGCGTATCTCCGCCGTTGATACCTATCAAAAGTGCGGCAGACTTGATCCGCAGACTAATGTTCAGTTTGGAGAGGGCGGCGCGGGAACGTTCTCGGACGGCAAGCTCACTACGCGGATAAACGATCCGCTATGCACACGCGTCCTTGAAAAGCTATATGAATTCGGCGCGCCGGAGGACATACTGACAAACGCAAAACCGCATATCGGAACGGACAAGCTGCGTGATGTAGTGAAAAAACTGCGGCGGCGCGTTATTGAGCTTGGCGGCGAAGTACGGTTTCTGTCGCGTGCTGAGGACATTCGGATAAGCGGCGGGCGGGTTCGTTCCGTCCGCGTAAACGGCAGCGATATCGAGTGCGGGGCTCTTGCGCTTTGTATCGGTCATTCGGCGCACGATACGTTTGAAATACTGCTGAAAAACGGCGTGGAGCTTGTCCCTAAACCGTTCTCCGTCGGGGCGAGGATCGAGCATCTGCAAGCGGATATCGACAAGGCTCTATACGGCAAATATGCGGGACACCCCGCTCTGCCGCCCGCCGAATACGCGCTCTCTTACCGAGAAAACAGCCGCGGAGTGTATACCTTTTGTATGTGTCCCGGCGGCTTTGTCGTGGCGTCCGCAAGCTCCGACGGCAGTATAGTCACGAACGGAATGAGCTATTTTGACCGCGCGGGTAAAAACGCGAACAGCGCGGTGCTTGTTTCGGTGTCACCGGAGGATTTCGGCAGCACTCCGCTTTCGGGAGTGGAATTTATACGCGGTCTGGAGGAAAAGGCATTCGAGATTGGCGCGAGAGCCGGCGCAAACGGCACAGCTCCCGCAATGCTGACACGCGAATTTGTCTGCGGCGGCAGCGCGTTCTCACTTGGACGCGTTGCGCCCACATATCCTCTTGGGATACGGCCGTGCGACTTTAAAGAGCTGTTCCCCACTTTTGTAAATGAGTATCTCCAAAAGGGACTTCGACAATTTGAGCGGAAAATACGCGGCTTTTCCGACGGCGATAGTGTTCTTACCGCGATAGAAAGCCGAAGCTCCTCGCA
>DILZ01000039.1:0-2783 GCA_002425305.1 Ruminococcaceae bacterium UBA5579 | reverse complement strand
TTCGTGCGGCAGACTCTACCCGTGCGGCGAGGGAGCGGGCTACGCGGGCGGGATAATGTCGGCGGCGGTAGACGGAATAAAAACGGCAGTCAATGTAATGAGCAAATTTAGTCCCGGCTAAAGTGTAACTCTTTTCCAAAACACTTTTCTCTTTTTATGTAAACGTTTACTTTGCATAAAGCTCGCCTGTTTGTTTTGGTTATTTTGCACAAAATAATATAACAATTTCATTCGATTTACACTTGTCAATAAGGCGAAAGCAACAAATATATACGATTATTATAAAAACTTTTAAAAATGTGTTGAAAATTTGTAAGAAATGTGATATAATCAAGTTAGATAAAAAACAGAATTGGGGAAGATCTCGAAAGGGGTCCTTAGATTTGAAAATCGCAGTAATATTATTAAGCGTGCTTTCGGTTCTTTTTTTGGGTGCGCTTATCTTTGCTGTTTATAAAATTTTGGCTTTAAGAAAACGCGTCCGCATAAAAAGAGATGAGATGACTGGGCTTTTGAACCGCAGAAGCTTTATGCACGAGGGACGTCTCGTTTTAGACAAATACAGAGAGCGTTCCGAGGGCGAGATCGCGCTTGTGGTGTTCGATGTTGACAAGCTAAGACTTATAAACACGCTTTACGGTACGGACGAGGGCGATAAGGTAGTTTGCGCATTTGCAAAGGCTATACGCTCCGCAGCCGGAAAAGGGGATATTATCGGACGTGTCGACACCGACGACTTCGCTCTGCTTACAAAGCTCCACGGCAAAACTGTTGAGGAGCGTATTGAAAAGTTCGCCGCCGCTTTGCCGGACTTTATTTCAAATATTTCCATTCGCGAACAGGTAAATTACTACGCGGGTGTTTGTGTATTTGACGGTCAAGACGACATTTACACGCTGTTCAACAAGGCAAACCTCTGTCTTTTGACGCACGGCGATGGTCAGCGCATATCAACGTTCACAAGCGATATGGAACAGCGTATGGTGGAAAACGAAATTATGCGCACTGAAATGTTGGACGCGCTCAAAAACGGACAGTTCGAGCTGTTCTATCAGCCGAAGGTGTCGTTTAAGACGGGCAAGATGACGGGCGTTGAGGCGCTTATCCGCTGGCATCACCCCACAAAGGGATTTATCCCGCCGTGCGACTTTATCCCGCTGGCGGAGCAGTTTGGGATCATAACCAAGATCGACGAGTGGGGACTTCTCACCGCCTGCCGTCAAGGAAAGCACTGGCTGGATATTGGCTTGCCGCCTATCAAGATATCGGTGAATATGTCGCAGGCTCAATTTGTGAGAACAGACGTTTACGCAACCGTCGTAAGGGTGCTTGAAGAAACGGGTTTTGACCCACAGTATTTGGAGATCGAGGTCACCGAAACAATGGCGATGACCGATGTTGAGCACACTGTTGGCGTTCTGAACAAGATACACGCTCTTGGGGTATCGATATCTATGGATGACTTAGGCACGGGATATTCGTCGCTGGCGTCGCTCAAGACGATACCGTTCGACGTGCTGAAGATAGACCGCAGTCTGGTATGCGATGTCAATGAAAACGACACCTCGCGGCGCATTACAAGCGCTATCGTGGCTATGGGCAAGGCTCTGAAAATGATTGTGCTTGCCGAGGGCGTTGAGACCGGTGAACAAAGCAAGCTACTCACGGACTTAGGCTGCGATATGGCGCAGGGCTACTATTACAGCAAGCCGTGCCCTGCAAACGAGATTGAAACTATGCTGATCATACCGATTAATCCGAATGTCAAGACATAAACCAATAAAGCCGCCGCAAGGAAACCGAACGGNNGTCCTTATCCGTGAAACGCGGACAACCGTGTTTTCCGCATCTCCGAGGAAGACCAAAAGAACCGCAATTCCGATAATGTGGAATATTGTCACATTGCAGGTTTTGTTAACGGAGAATTTTTTCCATTGTCTTGAATTGTATCATTATAAATCTTGCAAAATTTCATAGATTTCAACGATCAAGCCCCAAAATAAGAATATAATCAAAACCGAAATTGCATTTTGGAATTGCATTTTTGTTGAGTTTGCTGTAAAACCCAACTAAACAATTCGTTTTTTTGTACAGTCCGACAATAGACAAATAACGAAAAATAAGCTATAATAGTAAATGTAAGAAACAACGGCGTTTCGGTATAGGGAAACTATACCAAAACGCCGATTTTTATTTGTAAGCGGTAATTCTTATCTCTTACATCTAACTTCTAACATAAACAACAGGAGGAAAGGGACAAATGGAGTTCACAGCAAAATTGGAGAAAAGCGACGAAAAGTTCAACGTTGTTGAGCAGTTCGGCATCGACGTGTTCAATGAGGAAACGATGAAGCAAAGGCTGCCAAAAAACGTGTTCAAGACGCTGAAAAAGACTATAGCGGAAGGCAAGGAGCTTGACGTATCCATCGCGGACGTAGTGGCAGCAGCAATGAAGGATTGGGCAATTGAAAAGGGCGCTACGCACTACACGCACTGGTTCCAGCCGATGACGGGCATCACCGCCGAGAAGCACGACAGCTTCATCTCCCCTATGGGCGACGGCACGGTGATTTTGGAGTTTTCGGGCAAGGAGCTTGTCAAGGGCGAGCCGGACGCTTCCAGCTTCCCCTCCGGCGGTATCAGAGCGACGTTTGAGGCGCGCGGCTACACCGCGTGGGACCCGACCTCATATGCTTTCGTCAAGGAAGGCTCGCTGTATATCCCGACCGCGTTCTACTCATATTCGGGGGAGGCTCTTGACAAGAAAACGCCGCTGCTGCGTT
>DILZ01000128.1:3711-8291 GCA_002425305.1 Ruminococcaceae bacterium UBA5579 | reverse complement strand
GCCGCTCTTCTCAAAGTGGCAGTTCTCCGCGCCGACCTTTATGTTCGTGCCCTCTGTAGCCGCGAGAGCCGTTTCAAGGTTCGTGAACGGTACGCAAGCCACTACCTCAACGCTCTTAACGTCTGCTATGAGCGGNNGAGGCTTGATAGCTTCGAGAAGCTCCTTAGCCTCGGGGCGGGTCTTGTTCATTTTCCAGTTTCCGGCGATTATCGCCTTTCTAACATTCTTCTTCATAATAAACCATTCCTTTCAATTGAGAATAACTTTCCCAAATTATTTTAAAGTAATATCACCGTGCTGTTTTTGCTTTTTTATTCCCGTTATGAACCGAAGCGGAGCAATTCTCTTGCAGACCTCATAAAGTCCTACGGTAACGGCAAAGCTGACGACCGTTATTAATGTGAACCGTATAAAGTTCGCGCAATCGAGCTTTACAATAAAGAACGCTGCCGCCGCAAGTACGGTCTGATGAAGCCAATAGATCGGAAAACAGGCGGGAGAAAAGTAATCCGTAAACCCGTTTTTAAAGTCCAACAGCTTAGCTCCGACCGCCGCCCCTCCCAGAACGCCCGTCCACTCCAAAGCTCTGAAATCAAGATACCAGAAAAGCTCGCTTTCAACTCCGACATTCCACATAACACAGCGGAAAATCATCATCGCAAGCCACAAGCCGCCAAGCAATATCCAATTGCGCTTCAGCTTTTCCAGCACGTTGTCATCGGTAAACAAAAAGAACCCTAAAAGAAAGCATATCGCAAATTCAATCACGCCTTTTCCGCCGACGTTTGCAATAAGACCGCCTGCGCTTAACAGCACAAAGCCGCCAACGATCATCACCGCAACGGGAATTTTCGACAACTCCGGCTTCTTATCCTGTTTAACGTACCAAACGTTCAAAGGAAGGAACACCAACGAGAACACAAACAGGAACAGTATAAACCATAAGTGCCCCGGCGTAAACCCGCCGTCATATCCCGTAAGGTCGGTCCATTTGGTGAAGAAATCCGAATAGTGCTTTAAAAATCCGCCTTGATAATCGTTGTAAAACACGTCCGCAAGAAAGCTCTGTATCGGTATCCAAAGCAGCAGCCCGCTCACGAACGGAACAAGCAGCCTCAAAACACGCTCCTTTGCGTATTCGGCGGGCGTTCGTTTTTTCAGCGCGTAAAAAGACGACGCTCCCGCCAGCGCGAACAGCAAGGACATCCACCACGGATACACCGCAAGATCGATATATTGCAACGCGGGAATTTCCCCTCCGTAAACATAAAAGCCGTAATAGCCGCCCGACAGAAAGCACATTGACGCGTGAAACGGGAACAACATCAAAATCGACAATATCCTCAAATTATCAATAAAATGCTTTCGTTTGCTCAACATACCCTCCGTTTAAATCAAAGTGAGCNNGAGCGCGGCGGCTCATAGTAGTTAGTTTAATAGTAATTTAATAGCTAGCTGTCAAGCCAAAGTCCACTACAATAACTAACGACTAGCAACTATTCACTAATTACTTATCTTGGATAGCGTCGATGCCGGGCAGACCCTTACCCTCGAGGTACTCAAGAGAAGCGCCGCCGCCCGTGGAGATGTGGCTCATCTTATCGGAGAAGCCGAGCTGAACAACAGCAGCCGCAGAGTCGCTNNCGTGGTAGCGTCAGCCTCAGCCATTCCCTTTGCAACAGCGATAGTGCCCTTGGCAAGTATCGGGTTCTCGAATACGCCCATCGGACCGTTCCAAACTACGGTCTTTGCGCCCTTAACTTCGTTCGCGAACAGCTCCATTGTCTTCGGACCGATATCCAGGCCCTCCATATCAGCGGGTATCTTGTCTGAATCTACCGTGGACACTTCAATGGGAGCGTCGATCGGATCGGGGAAGCCCGCCGCGATAGTGGTATCGATCGGGAGCAGGAGCTTCTTGCCGTTCTTCTCAGCCTTTGCGATCATTTCCTTGCAGTAGTCGATCTTCTCATCATCAACGAGAGACTTGCCGACTTCCTTGCNNNCCATACCGCCGCCGATGATCAGCGTATCGCACTTGTCAAGCAGGTTGGAGATAACGTTCAGCTTGTCTGCTACCTTCGCGCCGCCGAGTACCGCAACGAACGGACGAACGGGACTTTCAACGGCATTGCCGAGGAACTCGATCTCTTTATTCATCAAATAACCTACGGCTGTTTCCTTTACGAACTTCGTAACGCCGACCGTGGATGCGTGCGCTCTGTGAGAAGAACCGAACGCGTCCATAACGAACACTTCACCGTTTACGAGGTCTGCGAGCTCCTTCGAGAAGCCCTCGCCGTTCTTGGTCTCGTCCGCACCGCGGAAGCGGGTGTTCTCGAGAACTACGATATCGCCGTCGTTCATAGCAGCAACAGCCTTCTTAGCGTTCTCGCCGACAACGGTGTCATCGGGCGCAAACGTCACCTTAGCGGAAACCAGCTCCGCAAGTCTGTCTGCTGCGGGCTTCAGGCTGAACTTAGCCTCCGGACCGTTCTTCGGCTTGCCGAGGTGCGAGCACAAAACGACCTTCGCGCCGTTCTCGGTCAGCTTGTTTATCGTGGGCAGAGCCGCGGTGATACGGTTGTCGTTCGTGATAACGCCGTCCTTAAGCGGCACGTTAAAGTCCACGCGGACAAGCACGAGCTTGCCTTTGACATTCAAGTCCTCTACATTCTTCTTATTAAGCTTAGCCATAATGATTATTTCCTTTCGTAAATGAAATATTTGTCGGATACCGTTCCGACCCATTACACTATATATTGTACAATATTTTACAGAATTTTTCAAGTCCTTTTTCAAAATTTTTAGGAAATATTTACAAAAAGGCGGGAGAGCACTCCCGCCTTAATTTGCAGAAAAAATTCACTTTGGCAAGCGCAGATGCACGCTCTTCTGGCAGAATTTCGCGTTTTCCGGTATCTGCGTGCTGCAGTTTTTACAAGTCATGTTTGTGGATGCCTTCATTCCTCGGATTTCAATTTGCAGCCGGGGCATTGTGTCATCAGCCACGATATATCTTCATCACTGATTTGATTGCCATCCAAAAACAAATACAACAAACGGGGAAGCTTTGCAAGCGGCTTAATATCGCTGATCTGATTGTAGAATATTTCCAGCCACACCACATTGGTAAGCTTGCCAATCGTTGTTATATCGCTGATCTCATTTCTGCCCAAATACAAATATACCAAATTTGTAAGTTTTGCAAGCGGTGCTATATTGCTGATTTGATTACCGGTTAAATACAAATCCGTCAAATTCGTAAGATTTGCCAGCGGTGTTATATCGCTGATCTGATTGTATTTTATATGTAGCTTTTTCAAATTAGTGAGCTTTGCAAGCGGTGTTATATCGCTGATCTGATTAAAATCCAATCTCAGTCCTGTCAATTTGTTAAGCTTTGCAAGCGGTGTTATATCGCTGATGTTGTTGTAGCTCAAAATCAAACCTGTCAAATTGGTAAGTTTTGCAAGCGGCGTAATGTCGCTGATTTGATTGCTGTACAAATTTAATTCATACAAATTGGTAAGATTTGCAAGAGGTGCTATATTGCTGATCTGATTGCCATACAAATGCAAATAATTTAAATTAACGGAAAGCTTTGCAAGCGGTGTTACATCACTGATTTGATTATTCATCAAATCTAAACTTGACAACTTGGTAAGCGTTGCAAGAGGTGCTACATCACTGATTAGATTATCAGACAAAAGGATTAGTGTCAAATTGGCAAGCTTTGCCAGCGGCGTTACATCGCTGATTTGATTTTTTTCTAAATATAAAGCATCTAATTTGGTAAGATTTGCCAGAGGAGTCAGGTCGCCGATTTGATTTTCATTCAACCGCAAACTTGTCAGCTTGTTAAGGTTTTTAAGGGGTGTTATATCGCCGATTTGATTGTCATGCAAATCCAAAGACCACAAATTGGTAAGGTTTGCAAGCGGTGTTATGTCACTGATATTATTGCCATCTAAAGCCAAAGATTCCAAACTGGTAAGATTTGCAAGCGGCGTTATATCGGTGATTTGATTGTTAGACAAACCCAGAGTTTTCAAATTAGTAAATTTTGCTATTTGGGGCGCGATCTCTTTTAATTGCGCGTCGGTTATATTGGAATAAGGTAAAAACAGACTTTTTTCCGAAGTATTATACTCCCGACCCAAAATCGTCACAGTTCCCGATGGTTGGGGCTTGGGATTTGAAATTGTAGAACTTGACGTGGGTTTGGTAGAGCTGCTCTGCGGCTTGGTCGAACTGCTCTGCGGCTTGGTTGAACTGCTCTGCATTGCACTTGAAGTGCTTTCCGGCTTACTCTCCGCCGCGCTTGAAGTGCTCTCGGGTTTGCTTTCCACCACACTTGAAGTGCTGTTTGCGGCACTCGAGCTATTTGCTGTGCTCTCCGCTGCACTTGACGTGCTCTCCGGCTTGCTCTCTTCCGTGCTTGACGCACTGCCTGCGGTGCTTATGCTCTCCACACTTGAAGTGCTGTCCGTTTTAGATTCCGGCATACTTGTCAGCCCCGAAGTTTCATTGTTTCCGCAGCCCGCAAGGCTTAACAACGACGCTGCCGCCAAAACGGC
>DILZ01000128.1:0-3665 GCA_002425305.1 Ruminococcaceae bacterium UBA5579 | reverse complement strand
TATATATATATATATATATATGCAAGCACGTTTTCGACAAACTTTTCGCGCGGAAGAAAAAATGTTTTATAAGAATCGCACAAAAACACCCTCGTAGGAATTTTTCCGATTTTTTCCCGCTTAAAGTTAAAAAACTCTGTTCAAAATCCCTATGGCGAAGGACGGCAGTTTTTTGGTATAATAACAGTGGATAGCGAAAACGTTGTACCTTGGTGAGAGTACACTTTAGGTGCGGCGTTTTTTGTTTGCCAAAATATACTTATTAAGGAGAGTGGTATTATGCCGCAAAATCGATTTGAGAGAGTCGCTTTCGCGTTTCTTACGGTAGTCATTACCGTTCACGCTTATGTTTTTTACAGTCTATACGTTGTAAACGGACAAACGCTTATGGCTTTGAACAATGCCAACAGCGTACTAGGTGCGATAAAAAACCAAGGCGGAGTCTACATATTCGGCAATTTCCTGCCGATATGGGCGGTCGTCCTCGTGGAATTCGGCTTTGCTTTCACGCTGGAGGTGTTCGTTGGAAGCCCCGCTTCGTTCAAGCTGGCGTGTAAGGTTTTCGATCCCCGTGAAACAAACCCGGTTATATTTGAGACCGCTGTGATCTGTGCCACTGCCGGAATTATGTGTCCCGCGATGAGCTTTATCGCCGCGTTCCTGTATTATCCGTATTACGCGGAATTTAACTTTATCACTCTCCTCGCCGACTGGCTGAAACTCATATGCTTTAACTTCCCGTTTGCGGTGCTGTCGCAGCTTTTCTTTATTCAGCCGCTTATCCGCACGGTATTCAAGGCATTATTCCGCAGAAAGTATTCCGAGAAAGTCTGAAGCTCAGAGTCGGTCCTCACAGCCGCTCAAAAGCGTACTTTGAACTATGTAGACAGGCTCTTAAAATAACACAACAGCCTTTCTCGTATAATTTAAAGAAAAGGGAGGAACATAAAAGTCGGCGCCGGGATTTCGCCCGACGCCGCAGCATATTACACGTTGTTTTTCCCTTGCGCGGAGATCGTTAACGGAAGAAGGACGACAGCCAAAGAGACGATAGTCAGCGGCATATGCCGTAAAAGCTCCAAACCGAGTCCTTTCCAAAACAGCACCCGTTCAATCGGCAGATATACCGTGGATACCACGCCGTAAACCGCCATAACCGCCCACATCGCTATGCCGCATACCGTCGAAGCTGCGACAAATCTCCTTATGCGAAACTCGCCGATATTTGAGACAAACCCGCCGACTCCCGCTATAAGCATAATGAAAAACGGAAGATTTATCAGACAATTTACCCACCATACCGCGCCGCCGTAATATTGTGAAACAATATCCATTACAAAAAGCGAAACGACCGCAGCAACAGCGCTGACCGTTAAGCGAGCCGATTTCTTTTTAAACAGCTTTCTTCCCTCGAAGATGAAAAGATCTCTGCTTGGGTATTCCTTAAGCTCCCCATATTTACTTTTCATATGCACAAGCCTCCTTTTCTACCCATTGATGATCTTCTATACACATACAGTATAACACGATTTCCGTTCGTTGTCAATAAAAAACGCCGGCACTTTTTAACAAATTATGTTTCCGACTTTTGGCGGTTTATACTAATTCAACCTCACAAAATGCCCTTGACCAAAAAGTCGGTATGATACGACGAAACCCCTCAACGACGTTGAGGGGCTAAACTTATTTCGCACAATTACTGCTTATCTTCGATATACTTAACAATATCGCCTACGGTCTTGATGTTCTCGACCTGATCCTCGGGAATCTCAACACTGAATTCGTCCTCAATTGCCATAACCAGGTCTACAACATCGAGAGAATCCGCGCCAAGGTCATCGGTTATCGACGAATCCTGGGTGATGCTTTCCTTGTCGTCAACGTCAAGCTGGTCTGCGATAAGATCCTTTACCTTTTCAAAAATGTCCATAAGATACCTCCAAATTTTTTTGCCACTATACAGCAACATCGTCAAGTACTATTATAAATCAATCTCCAAAAATAATCAATAGGCAAGCTGAAAAAAATATGGGTAAATTTCACCAAATTTATTCGGTAAACATACCTATTTTTCTAAATTTTTGATAACGACGCTCGGTAAGCTCGCCGCTGTCGACAGCCTTCAAGCGCGAAACCGCCTCCACAAGATACTCGTAAATGCTGTCCGCCGCCTGTTCCGGAGCGTTCTGAGCGCCGCCCTCCGGCTCTTTGATTATTTTGTCGCACACGCCGAACCGCGTCAGATCCTCGGCGGTTATCTTCAGAATCTCGCACGCCTCCCGCTCCTTAGAGCCGTCCTTCCACAGAATAGAAGCCGCTCCGCGCGGTGAGATCACGCTGTAAAGCGCGTTTTCAAGCATTGCCAGCTCATCACAGACCGCCAACGCCAACGCGCCGCCGCTGCCACCCTCGCCTAAAACAACCGAAATTACGGGCGTTTTCAGCGTCATAAATTCATAAAGGTTACGCGCTATCGCCTCGCCCTGACCGCGCTCCTCAGCCTCTATCCCGCAATACGCGCCCGGGGTATCCACAAGACAAATGATCGGTCTGTGGAACTTCTCAGCCTGCTTCGCAAGCCGCAGAGCCTTTCTGTATCCCTCCGGGTGCGGCATTGAGAAATTGCTCTTCTTGTTCTCCTCAAGGTTGCGTCCCTTCACCTGCGCAATAACCGTCACAGCCGTATCCGACAGATATCCTATCCCGCCTATGATCGCCGCGTCATCTCCGTAATATCTGTCCCCGTGGAACTCCATAAACCTCGTAAATATCGCGGGGATATAATCATTCACCGTCGGACGGTTCTTATCGTGAACCAATCCCATACGCTCCCAAGCCGTTAAATTACTCATCATTTACCACCTGTTTTGTTGTACTCCCACTTAAAAATCGCGTTTGAAAGCGGGAAATCACCCTTTTTCATTATCCTGTCGATACACCGCTTAAAACCCTTGATCTGTTTCTTATCATCAACGGACGCTGTAATCATCATATCACGCGCCGGAACGGCGAAATAAAAATCGCTTTTGTACTGCTCGGCAATGGTGTTCAAAACAGTAAGCGAACAGATACTGCTTGCCTCAAAATTGCCGCCGCAAATCACTCCGTAACCGCCCCAATTCGCCTTTTCAATTCTGAACTTAACGTCGTTCCACAAATTTTCGCAAGCCTTGATATAAAGCTCGTCCTCAGTTATTCCCTCGGGAAGCATACCACCGCTTACAAGCGCAAAGCGGTCGCCTGTATCGTAAACATAGAACACTCCCAAAGTATCGGCAAAGTTATGCCACGGAACGTTCTCGCCGATTTCAACCTCTACGCCGTTTCTGCCCTGCTCGGGGTACGATATTATTTTGTCGCCGCGAACAGCTTTAATCCACGGGTAGACCTTGCTCATATCAATGCTCATAACGGTTTACCTCCCGACGGTTTCCTTCGGAAAACCGTGCAGCTTTAAAACGTTTGACAGAGCCTTTCTCATCATTCCGCGCTCAACTATCATATCCACAAAGCCGCNNCTGCTGAAACTCCGCGCTTTGGAAATCGTCGGGCAAACGCTGCTTTATCGTGTCCTGAATAACTCTGCGCCCCGCAAATCCTATAAGTACCTTCGGCTCGGCAATGATGACGTCACCGAGGCTTGCAAACGATGCTTCCACACCGCC
>DILZ01000085.1:31853-54292 GCA_002425305.1 Ruminococcaceae bacterium UBA5579 | reverse complement strand
CCCGAGCAGCGCGGCTGGTACAAATCGGCAAAAGCGGCTAACAAGACGATAATCACCGACCCGTACATAGACGCGTTCACCGGAAAGATAGTAATAACCGTAGCAACTCCGATAAAGAACAACGCAGGCACAATGATAGGCTGTGCGGGGCTTGATATAGACATCACCGAGCTTCTTAATCTCGCAAAGGATATGCGTGCCGACGATGACGGATATGCAATACTTGCCGATGCATCGGGCAATGTGGTAGTCGATTCACGCCACGAGGTAAATTCGCACCACCTCGAAGGCGGCAAGGAGATAGTCGCCGCACTCAGCGATGTGCTGCCTTTTTATTCGCCTGACGAAAAATATTCCGACGAAAATATATTAGAGGGCACAGGTCCCGACGGCGTAAGCCGCTTCTACCCCATCGTTGAGCTTGGTAAGACCGGCTGGAAGCTGGTATATGCAGCACGGTACGACGAGGTAAATGCCGAGCCGCTCACCACCAATCTCATGATAATCGGCGTAGGTATCGCAGCCGTGATATTAGGCACTATATTCTTCAAGATAAAATTCACTATAAGACTGAACCCGCTGCGTGATATCGTAGGCGTTATAAACGAGATGTCCGAGGGCAACTTCGATGTCGATATAAAATACGATATGAACGATGAGATAGGTCAGCTTGCCGAAAGCATGAGAGTGCTGTGCAAGAACAATAACGAGATAATCGCCGACCTCGGTCAGATATTAAGAGGCATGGAGCAGGGCGACCTTACCACCATGTCCGCCGATGCGAATATCTATAAGGGCGACTATTTCAAGCTGATAACCTCTATCCGTAATTTCAGAGGCAGGATCAATAAGGCGTTGTCGAACATCAACGACATCTCCGATTCTGTACTCAGCGAAGCAAATCAGGTATCCTCAGGTGCGCAGGCACTTTCTCAGGGTACTACCGAGCAGGCGTCGTCCGTTGAAGAGCTTGCCGCTACTATCCAGGAGGTGACGGTACAGATAAACAACAACGCCTCCGCTGCTAAGGACGCGATGGCTAAGACCAACGAAGCAGGCGAAGAAATGGCTCACGCTACCGAAAAGATGAACGAGCTCATCGCCGCAATGAACGAGACCAAGGAGTGTTCCGACAAGATAGGCAGGATAATCCAGTCTATCGAGGATATAGCGTTCCAGACAAATATTCTCGCGCTGAACGCGGCTATTGAGGCTGCCAGAGCGGGAACGGCGGGCAAACGGTTTGCGGTCGTTGCCGATGAGGTGCGCAAGCTCGCGTCCAAGTCCGCAGAAGCGGTAAAGGATACGACGCAGCTGATTGAAAGCTCCATAGCGGCGGTCAACAACGGTACGGAAATAACAACTCAAACAGCGTCGTCTATGAAAGCGCTTGAAGAGTATACTCATCAGATTAAGAAAATCGTTGACGATATCGCCGAATCGGGCGGCAAACAAGCGGATATGGTCGTTGAGATCAACAACGGCATATCCGGTATCTCCAGCGTCGTTCAGTCCAACTCCGAGAACGCGCAGGAAAGCTCTGCGGCATCTGATGAGCTCTCCGAACAGGCAGAGGTTCTGAAGGAGCTTATCGGCAAGTTCAAGCTTGAGAGCTGATAGGTTGGATTTGACCCTCTTATCCGCTTGAACTTAATTGTACGGAAGTTCTTTAGTGCTCAATAACAGTTTTCAGATAAAACAAAGCCGTTTGTGATGCGTTCACAAACGGCTTTTTGTTATCGTGACCAAAGCGGATCTAAAACGATCACTCAACAAACGGGAGCGGCGCCTGTTAAAGGGCTGAGGTAAAGCCCGCAGGGCGCAGACGAACGCAATTACCGGTGGGGCGGTGGGATTCAAGCCTACGGTACAAACGATTTTGATTCGTTCTTGTTATGACCGCTTCGATACGTCTGCATATACATTTTAAGGACTTGATGCGGAAGTTTAGAAAACAGCGATGCAAAGTGAGATAAAAAGAGAAGCACCAATGTAAAAGAAGCCAATCAAGAAAACAAGATGAATAGGACAAGCACAGCAACAGCAATAGCAATAGCCAACAGAATCACCACGGCTAATCCGTTATTTTTTCGTATGTGTTTGTATGTATTGGAATTACTTGGTATATATTGATTGCTTTGAATATTTGGTGCGGAGATTTTGTTGGCAGGGCGTGGCTTTGTAGCTTTATAATGAAGAGCAAGAGGATCGCTTTGAACCATAATACGCTTATAAAAGTTTTCGATCCAAACTGCATCTTCATCGGAACACATATTATCTTCGTCTGCATAATTTTCGTGAGCGATTTGATTTCGAATGTATCGATAGTGTTTGAGCTGCAAATAATCTTTTTTCCATCCGGGCACATATTTTTCTCCGTTTGCAGTATGTTCCATGTCTTCAATATAGCCTGTAACGCCTATGCCGTTCATATCTCGGCATAGATTATCAAGCCTTTTGTACGAATTCATAAATCCCATAATAGTCTCCAAAAATCAAAAACAGTACAATCTTTTTTAATCTTGTTCGTCCGATTTATTACTTTCGGTCTTTGCAACATCGCTATGCTCGTCCACATATCCGGCATAAGCGTTAAATCAAAGCCGTAAGGCTTACCCTTACGGCTTTGTTCTTTGTGTGTTGTGCGGTCTAAGCCGCATTGGCGGAGAAAGAGGGATTTGAAATATCCATATAAAGTTTTTATGTGTTTCTTGGATATAAAAGCGTCTTATGAATGGCTCTATTATGGGGTTTCCTGTTTTGAATATATTTGCTTTTTTCGATAGATCACAACTGGTAAAGGGTATTTTAAAGGGTATAAATAGCCGTTCCTCGCGCGCGAGAGTTAAAAAAGAAGTGTCCGAAGCGTCCGAAACGGCTTGCAGAACGGCTTTACAGGCATTTTTAAAGTGTCCGAGAAGTGTCCGAGAAGTGTCCGTGCTAAAGCGCGAAAACGGTTTAAACTGCATTGTTATGCGAAATTTGTTCTTTTTAGAAGTGTCCGAGAAGTGTCCCATATTGATTACAGTATGATAATTATTTAATGTTTTTTCTTTTTCAGACTTGTAAAAAACGGCACTTTTCAGTGCCGTTTCAGTATTATTCGATCCAATTCTCAATCTTTAAATCGGGAACGCGCTCGAACTCTCGGACATTGTTGGTGACCACAGTTAATCCTTGCGATCGTGCGTGCGCGGCTATCAGCATATCCATTGTGCCTATTGGAGTACCATTTTGCCGAAGATAAGCCGCTATCTTACCATAATGAGCCGCAGCGTTATCGTCAAATGGGATGACTTCGACCACATTCAAAAGACCATTCAGACGCAGAACATTTTTATCATAGGCTGCAGAGCCCTCAATGCCGTGCCAAAGCTCTGCCAATGTTATTGCCGAAATAGCCAAGCCGTTACGCGATTCTACTCGCATTCTTTCAATGACCGCAGATACTCCTTTTTGTGCGTAAATGCAGATGTTTGTGTCAAGCATATATGTCATAACGCTTCCCTCTTTGACGGAACTTCATTTCTTCGGGCATCCTCGATGGTTTCAAGAACATCATTCGGAAATTCGCCCAATTCGGATATGGAGTTTAAGAATTTCTCAAATCCTTTGTCGGCTTTTTCTGCCGCTACAGGCACTACCCTAAGCTCTAAACCGACTTGACTAACTTCCACCTCGTTGCAGTTGAGGTGCAGATTGTTGGGGATCACCATTATCTGGGTATTCCCGTCTGTGAGTATTTTTGCTATAGCCATATATATCACCCCTCTTTGCTTATAGTATACACTAAAAAACGGCATTTTGTCAATAGCTTTCAAATTCGCCAATGGCGAATTGTGCTTCTCATTTCTTTTCAGCCTTGTTTATCATTCTCGATACTGTCTATATAGGCTTGCATTTTGTCCGCGCTTTCCTTTTTCATTCTATCGGAAACGTGCGCGTAAACTTGCATTGTAAAGGCAGCGGTCGCGTGACCGAGATTTTCCTGCAAGGTTTTGATACTGTCGCCGTTCTGGAGCGAAAGAACCGCGAATGTATGGCGCAGATCGTGAAAACGCTGCTCTGACAGACCAAGTTCTTTCACAATTTCCTTAAAATTCTTGCTTACCGTACAATGCGATAGGTGCTTACCGTCCTCCTTCACAAACACAAGGTTCATTTCGTTTTGTGAGGTCGGCAGCTCGTGCAGCTTAACAAAAATATCGAATATCGTGTCGGGCAGCTGCTCGACGCGGCACTTGTCATTCTTTAGGGGCGCGAACTTGTATTTACCGCCCTTTTTCTTTTCCCGAATAAGCTGCTTTTCAATGCTGATTGTATGTTTTTTAAAATCCACACAATCCCACGTCAGCCCCAAAGCCTCGCCTTGCCGCATACCCGTAAATAAGGTTACTTTGAACAAGTCCTCGTATTTGTGCCATTTTATTGCTTTTAAGAACCTTGCAATATCCTCGTCGTTCAGAGGGTTAATACAGGGCTTTTGAACGTAAGGAAGCGCAACAGCGTCTGCGGGGTTAGAACGTATGTACCCTACCTTCAGAGCGATTTTAAGAGCCTTGTGAAGCACGCCGTGGCAATTTTTCAATGTTTTAGGGGAAAGAGCTTTATTACTCGTTTCTCCCTCTAAAATCGCGTTATACGCGCTCTGTATCATAGGAGCGGTCAGAGAGGTAAGCTTAACACGCCCAAGCATAGGCTTCAGATGACATCTGCAGCACGTTTCGTAAGACTTTTGTGTATGCTCCTTAACGTCGCGGTTATAGTCCTTTAAGAACACATCAAGCCATTCTCCAACAGTGATTTTTGAAGGCTCGACAAACACTCCGTTATCTATATCGGCGGTGATCTGCGCCAGCTTCTTGCGGACTTCCTGCTGCGTTTTACCGTAAACGGACTTCTGAACTTGCTTGCCCGTTTTCGGATCTCTGCCCAACGTGTATCTACCTTCCCACTTGCCGTCCTTGCGGCGGCGAATTGAGCCGTTGCCTTGTGCGTTTCTTCCCATAAAGCCGCCCCCCCAAAAAAATGCTTACTTGTCGTCCTTGCCATTATCGGATTGATTTCCGCGCATTTTCCTTATCTGCTCTTGAAAAATTTTTGCTTGAGATGTAGGGTAGTTATACCGCCACATATCGTACTCCTCGCGCGTGATTTCTCCTTTGTCGAGCTTCTCCTTCATAGTGTACCATTCAAGCAGGAAATTGTTTGTTGTCAGCTCCTCGGCGCGTATGCATAAGAAGCCATCCTCCTGGGACACGGCAAGTCCGAACTCATCTTCAAAATCAAAGAGTATGTGCGCGACCGAAACAAAGGTGTCGGCTGCTGTTGGATTAGACAGCGCGTTTATATTGACACCTAGCTTGGTGGCGATTATCTCTAGCTGCTTTGAAGATATGTTTCGAACACCCTGTTCATAGTTCCTGATTGTAAATTCGCTCATTCCACACAAAAAAGCCAACTCTTTTCGGGATAATCCCTTTAGCTCGCGAATTTTCTTAATTTTTTCACCACTCGTCATCGCAACGACACCTCGCATATACTTTCTCATTATATATTATAACACATCTAATAAAAAAATGGAATATAAAATCGAAAAAATCTATTGACTTTTAATACGATATGTTGTATAATACTTATATAATCCAAATATGAGTTATTTGGCTCGAAGTTGGATTGATATGATGTAAAGAAAGGAATTGAATAAACAATGAAAAAAGAACAGAACAAACCCTATGATATGCCGCTACTGCTATCTGCAAAAGACCTTGTTAAGTTGGGGATTACCCGATATATGGCGTATCGCATACTAAACCGTGAGGACGTTCCCGTAATCAGGATCGGGGACCGCAAGCTAATAAAGCAAGATGATTTTTTCGCCTGGCTTGAGAAGTGCAAGGTCAAAGAAGAGCTAAAAGCGGAAAATAATCTTATTCCCGACGCCGCCAAAGAAACAGACGAATCCAACGGTGACCCGCTATGAAATGGCTCTCAGCCGAGGGGAAGATAGACGAGCGCGAGTTCTGCGCGGAGTTTGCCAGGGTACTTCCGCTGAAGTGCATCGGCGGACGGCTTTACAGCGTGGACGGTGAGGAGAGCGCGGAGAACATCAAGGCGAGGATTGGCGATATGATATTCCAAAGTGGCATAAAATCGGGAATTGCGACCAAAACGCTCAACCTTTACGAAGCCCTCAAGCTATATTGCCACAGTGAGCCGCTCTCGGTTAACGCGAACGAGATACACGTGCAGAACGGGGTTTTGAATACCAACGGAAAATTCTCTCCGCAGAAGCGTTTCTGCGTAAATCGCTTGAAGGTGGAGTACGTTCCGAATGCGGGTGAACCCAAGCGCTTTCTCGCGTATCTCAACGAGCTTCTTGATGGCGAGGATATTCAAACGCTGCAGGAATACCTCGGTTATTGCCTTGTTCCGTCCACAAAAGGGCAGACCGCGTTGTTTGTCATCGGAAGCGGCGGCGAGGGAAAAAGCCGTATAGGTGTGATGCTTAACTCGATTTTCGGAAATGCAATGCTTACCGGGGATTTTCACCGTATCGAGAGTGACAGATTTTTTCGATACAACCTCATTAACAAGCTGCTGATGGTTGATGATGATATGCAGATGTCCGCGCTGAAATCCACGGGCTATGTTAAGAGCATTATCACCGCCGAAACTCCAATCGATGTTGAGGCTAAAGGGCAGCAATCGCGCCAAGAATTGCTGTACAGTCGGTTTTTGTGCCTCGGAAACGGTTCGCCGAAAGCATTGTACGACAAGAGCGAGGGCTTTTCGCGGCGGCTTTTGATTTTGACGACCAAGCCCAAGCCGCCCGACAGGCTTGATGATCCGTACATCGCCGATAGGTTTATCGAGGAGAAAAACGAAATATTCTTGTGGTGTTTTCGTGGACTTCAACGGCTTGTCGGAAATAATTTTCGGTTTACAATTTCCGAGAAAGCGCGGCAAAATCTCGTCGACGCTATGACCGACAACTGCAACATAATTCAGTTCCTGGCTGATGAGAATTACGTCGTTATCGGAGAGGGCGAAACGGCGAGTGCCGAGTTGTATTTCACATATTCTTGCTGGTGTCGAAGGAACGCTTTAGAGCCGCTGAAAAAACATACGTTTGTTGCGTGGCTTCACGATAACAAACGCAAGTACGGAATTCAAAACGACAATCACATCAGGAATAATTCCGGGCTTGAGGTCAGAGGGTTTCGCGGAATTAAAATCAAGCCGATTTATTAAGGGAAGGAGTGATGAAAATTTGGGCGGGAAAGTCTGGGCAATCGGGTTATCAATCTCGGCATTTGTGGCAGCGTTTTTCGCGCTGAAAATGTCTGGGAAAGCTCGCGGAAAATCTATGACGTATCGCGAACTTTACGAAGATAATTTTTGTGAAAAGTGGGAGTGTTACTAATCTAAAAAATTCACATAATCCCACAAAATGAAATTTGGCGTTTACAAAAATAGCAAGCAACGTCAATGTACATACATTTGACGATTTTGCCCCCTGTTGCTCGTCCAAGACGAGCGGGGCAAAATGCTTGTTGGGGCGTATCCCCAAACCCCTGTTCGGTCGATGAAAAACATCGACCGATTATGCCGCAAAGTGTGAGGCGGCGGAATGAATTTTTAGGTGCAACGGCATCTCTCGGAAGGAAGGATAAAAATGGGTTTTTACTTGAAAATCGGCAGACAAAAGGTTGATGTAAGTGAAGATGTGTATAGGCAGTATCGAATGTCCCAACGAAGGGAGCGATATTGCCACGAACAGGAGCAAGCAAACGGCGTTGTGAGCATTGAGGAATTATACTCGCCACCTGCTTCGAAATATAACATTGAGGAGGATTTTGAACGCGCGGAGAGGTCGCGAAAATTATGGTCGGCATTGAACAAGCTCTCGGCTGATGAATTCGACTTTATCAATCTGCATTTCTTTGAGAATTACACGCTCAAAGAACTTGCGGAGATGAAAAAAGTGACTTACATTTGGTGTTGGCGAAGGCGCAAGGGAATTCTTGCAAAGCTGCGGTTAATGATCGGTGAAATTGATTGAAATGGCAGGTGCAAAAATCAAATGGAAAAAAGAAAGCGAAATATAAATCTGAACTTCTGGGTAACGCCGGAAGAGAGGGAAATTATCAAGAAAAAAACGACGCTTTCTAAACGGAAAAATATGTCGGAGTATATTCGCGACGCCGCCATTTGCGAACGCGTTCTCGTGTACGATTATGACGAGTTGGCTCTTCGAGATATGACCAAGGAAATCAACAAGATCGGCGTGAATATAAATCAAGTCGCGGCACGTGTAAATGCGACAGGCAATGCCTACCAAGACGACTTGAATTATCTCAAAGGCGAGGTGGAGAAAATATGGCAGCTACAAAAATCCATCCTATCAAAACTACGCTAGACAAGGCGATAGATTATATCACAAACGCAAGCAAAACCGAGAAGCAAAAAAATGTGTTTGGTTGTAACTGTTCTCCCGAATTTGCGAGTTTGGAATTTGATCAAACGCGCCATAAATTTGGCTTCAGCGGAAAGAATTTAGCGTATCATTTGATACAGTCATTCGCCCCGGGTGAAGCCACTCTTGAACAGGCGCAGGAGATAGGAAAAAAGATGTGTGACGAGCTGCTCGGCGGCAAGTATGAATACGTCCTCGCGACCCATTGCGACAAGGCGCATATTCATAATCATATCATCATAAATTCGGTGAACTATGAAACGGGGAAGTCCTTCAGCAGAGAACACGACCAAAAGCCATTTCCCGCGTGGCAAGCTATCCGCCAAATAAGCGATAAGCTTTGCCGCGAAAACGGCTTGTCGATAATTCAGATTCCCGACAAGGGCAAAGGCAAGTCCCATTATGAGTGGGAGCAGAACAAGGCAGGGAACTCCTGGAAGGCGAAGCTGAAAGAGAACATTGACGACTGCGTAATGACGGCGGCTTCGTTTGATGATTTCCTTTGGAAAATGCAAGAAAAGGGCTATGAGATAAAGCGCGGGAAATACATCTCGTTTCGGGCAAGCGGACAGGAGCGTTTTACGCGCTCCAAGACCCTCGGTTGGTTTTACCAAGAGGAGCAGCTGCGAACCAGGATTGAACGACGGATCGAGTTCAGACTGCGGCAGGAGCAGCGCGAAGCTCAAGCCCCATATAAGCCCGTTCAGAGTAACGAAAGGATCATCGCTATCGAGGGCAAGGTGGCAGAGAACGAAGGCTTAAAGCGGTGGGCTATGCTTCAGAATATGAAAAACGCGTCCGCGCTTATAAACGAGCTTACCGAAAAAGGTGTTGGTATTCGCGAAGGACTTCAAAATCGAATGGTTGATCTCTATGACAGTCAGCTCGATATCACTCGTTCGATAAAAAAATGCGAGCGCGAAATATCCGAAAAGCAGCTTGCGGCAAAGAAAATCAAAGCATATCTTGATTTGAAGCCCGTATATTCCGAGTACAGAGCGGCGAAAAACAGGGAGAAATTCTTCCGCGAACACGAGGACGAGCTGCACTTATATGACGCAGCCAAAGCGGAAGTTGAGCCGCTTCTGAACGCAAACGGGAAGCTGCCTTCGCGTACAAATCTCGAAAAGGAAATTGCAGAGCTTGGGAAGCAGAAGGCGGCTTTGTTTGAGAGCTACACCAAAATCAAAACGGAAATTGCGGAGGTGAAAAAGAAACAAAAGCAGCTTGAACAGCTTGACAAAGAAAGCAACAAAGATAAGGACAAAAACAACGAGTTGTAAAATTCGCCAATGGCGAATGGAGGTGTGATATGGAAAAAAAGGCATTTACGGATAAAATTCAAACCCCCGATAGTGTTTCCAAACACGAAATCGGGAAAACAACATACATAGTTTCTACGTATGGCGAGGAAATTACGCGGTCTAAAGCAAAAGAGAAATTGATTAAACTGATTGAGGCAAAGGTAGCCGAGGAATTGTCCGAGGGAAAGAGCGGGCTTTGAAATTCGCCGGTGGCGAATTGAGGTGGAATATGGATAAAGGCTATGTATCAAAAGAGCGGATTGCGCGGGCACGGAACGCCGATCTTACCGAGTATTTTCTTGGTGGCGGCTACGACTGCGAACGTCTGCAAGATGAGCTTCACATAAGAGGCTTTGGTGGGCTTTATGTGAACACCGTCACTAATCAATGGCATTGCTTTAAAATAAGCAAGGGCGGCGCGAATTCCCTAAACTGCTTGACAAAAGCAATCGGAATGAATTTTTTGACAGCTGTAAACGAGCTTACAAAGGACTGCGCTTATGATATTCGCCGTGATGAAATTCACAAGGATGAAAAGAAAAGCTTCACGCTGCCAAAACGAGCCGACAATATGCGAAAGGTTTTCGTGTACTTATGCCAAACTCGGAAAATCAGCCGGGAGATTGTTTCGCAGCTCGCCCATAACAGGCTGTTGTACCAAGATATTTGTGGGAACGCGGTATTTGTTCATTACGACAGCACGGGCGCAGCTGTTGGCGCGGAAATTCAAGGTACAAATTCCAAGAAGCGTTTCAAGGGAGTTGCCAAAGGGACGACCGACAGCGTATTCTCAATAAAGCTCGGAGAACCGCGGAGGTGTTATGCCTTCGAAAGCGCAATTGATTTACTCTCATTTTGGCAGCTCGCCGACAACGAGAAGATACAAGGCTCGGTGCTTGTTTCAATGGCGGGTCTTAAGTATAGCTCAATCAAGAGGTTTGCCGACAGCGGAATGGTGATCTACTCCTGTGCCGACAATGACGACCCGGGGCGCGAGTTTACGTCAGAACACGGCTTGCGCCCGTGTAGGCGCATACTTGAAGAAAACGGTGTAAAAGACTTCAACGAGCTGTTGCAAAAAAAAGTCTTGACAAATCCGTCAAAGTGTTGTATAATAAAAAAGAGCGAAAGCTTGCTAGGGGATTGATATCCCATAAAGAGGAGAACCCAGCCGTATAAGTGGGAACTATCAAAGAGGAGAACCCAGCCGTATAAGTGGGAACTATTAAAGAGGAGAACCCTACCGTAGAAGTGGGAACGATAGAAAGGCTTCGGCGTTTGCCGAAGCCTTTTTCTTTTACAAAGCTGAAAAAGAAAAGCAAAATGCTATCGGCGCGAAGGGATGGACTGAAAAAGGTTCTCCTGTTGTAATCAGTGAACTTTAAAGATAAACAACAAGATAGTATTATTGTTCCGATTATGTTAAACGTAAAAGGGCAACACGGACGTGTCAACAAGGTTTTAACTATTCACGGCAAGAAAAACATCGAGAACTGTATGGAAAAGATGACCAAAAGCAACAGCGTTCTTGCAATGAATAAAGAAAAAGCAGACAAATTGTACTTGGATACGGGAGTCCAATTCCCCCAATCAGCGACAATTATCTGCTTTGGTAACAGTATAGCATATTCCTTCGAAAATGTCAAGCCCTTAAACGAAGTTCCTTTGGGTTATGTTCAGCAGAGCCATAAAAGCCCTGTTGAAAAGGCTGACAAGCATCCCGACAAGGAGCAGGGCAAACTTTCCCTTTCGGAGCAGATTGACAAGGCAAGGGCTAAAAAACTATATGCAAACAAGCCCGAATCCATTGAATAATCAAACAGCCTTGCTCAAACCGAGCAAGGCTTTTACTTATAAATTCTCCAATAGCGAATTGCAGTTTTGTCATTTCCTTGCTGATTGGCGATGGGGTTTTCTTTAGAAAGCAATAAAAAAATTTTAAATCTGTTGAAATTGGATTGACAAAAGGTGATTAGTGTGATATAATATAAGTGAGCAGAAATGCTCTGTATGGAAGTTGCGGCTTCTGTAAAAAGCGTGTGTACCCTACCGTGAGTGGGACTGGTAAAAGCAGTGTACCCTACTGTGAGTGGGGCTGGTAAAAGCAGTGTACCCTACTGTGAGTGGGAGTTCTAAAAGTTAAGGCTGCGTTTCGGCGCAGCCTTTTTGTTTTACAGGGCTGAAAAAGAAAAAACGCACCGCAATCGTGCAGCTATTCTTCGGACACTTCTTAAAGCACAATATTTCGCATAACAATGCGCTTCGAGCCGCTTTATCACTTTAGCACGGACAAGTCTCGGACACTTTAAAAATGCCCACAAAGCCGTTCTACAAGCCTTTTCGGACGCTTCGGACACTTCTAAACCCTATACCACTATATATTTATATAATAGGTATATAGTTAATGATATGATTTGTATGATAAATTCTAATAGTTGATATATGTTAATTAAAGTAAAGGGTAAATTAAAGGGTATATTTAGAATAAAGGGTATAAAAAATCCCTCATAAGCGGCTTAACAAAGCTGTTTGTGAGGGATATAATATTGGCGGAGAAAGAGGGATTTGAACCCTCGCGCCGGTCTCCCGACCTACTCCCTTAGCAGGGGAGCCCCTTCACCACTTGGGTATTTCTCCAAAGTGCCGATAACAGTATCAATCACAAAACTCATTATAGCACAAATAAGAGAATTTGTCAAGGGCTTTTTGCAGATTTTTTATTCGGCTCCCAAAACAGCGGATCGTGGGCGAGTTCCGTGTTTCTGCCGGCGGGAAGAGCGTTGGAGCGTTCAAAATTGCGGTTTTTACTGTAAATCGTCCTCGTGTCTTGACAAAAACCGCAAAAAGGTGTATAATAAAATCTAATAGTTTGTTATTGAAAGGACTTGACATATATGCCGATAAAAATACCGGACGGCTTACCGGCCCAAAGCATACTTGAAGATGAACACATATTCGTGATGACAGAGTTTCGCGCGCTTCACCAGGATATACGTCCTCTGAAAATAGGGATTTTAAACCTTATGCCAACAAAGATAGTAACCGAAACTCAAATATTGCGCAGTCTGTCGAACACTCCGCTTCAGATAGAGGTCGATTTCATACAGGCGTCCACGCACCGGGGAAAAAACACGCCTCAGGAGCATCTGATAGCATTTTATAAGACGTTCGATGATATTCGGCAAGTGAATTACGACGGCTTTATAATAACAGGCGCTCCGGTGGAGCAGATGAAGTTTGAGGATGTCGATTATTGGGACGAGCTGTGCCGCATTATGGATTGGACGACGGATCACGTTCATTCGACGTTTCACATTTGCTGGGGCGCTCAGGCGGCGTTGTATCATCACTATGGGATAAAGAAGTATCCGGTGGAGCAAAAGGTGTCCGGAGTGTTTCCGCACAGACTTCTCACGCCGAAATCACGGCTGTTTCACGGCTTTGACAGTGTGTTCTTCGCGCCTCAGTCACGGCACACCGAGGTTCGGGCCGAGGATATAATGAAGGTTCCCGAGCTGCGTCTTATGGCGGTATCGGACGAGGCGGGGGTCTATGCGGTAGGCAGCGAGGACGGCAGCAGATTTTTTATTATGGGACATTCCGAATATGACGCGGAAACACTTGATAACGAGTATCGCCGTGACCTTGCCAAAGGTCTGGAACCGCAGATACCTCGGCATTATTACCCCGACGACGACCCGACCAAGCCCCCGGTGCTGAATTGGCGGGCACATTCGACCCTGATCTATACAAACTGGCTGAATTATTTCGTATACCAAACAACCCCGTTCGACCTTAGCGACCACGTTAAATGAGGCTTTCGAGTTAATTGATTTGTCAAATAAAAGCAGCCTATTTTGTGTGAAATGCCCAAATTTGTCAAGTGCTGTTGCAAAAAAACAAGGATTATGATATAATTATTATAAGGAATATTGTGCGTTCTTTTCAGCGTTTTTATACAGGAAAGTGAGGCGTGTATGTCAGAATTTGAAAACAAGATACCGGTAAACTCGACGGTGGAGATATCTGTTGATCCAAACCGCACGGCTGCGTTTATTTCATTTACGCAGCCCGAAAACGGCGGCTCGGATATGACTATGGAAAAGGTGAGAAAGGCGCTGGACGAGAACTTCATCTCTTTCGGGATACTTGAGGATGATCTGAAAAAGGCGGTGGAGCAAAAGCGCTATAACGAAAATATCTGCGCCGCAAAATGGCAGCCGCCAGTTAACGGCATCAACGGCGTCGTTCAGTATTATTTTAACAAGGATAAGCACATCGCGCCCGTTGAGGACGAGCACGGAGTGGTCGATTACAAGAACCTTGGTCTTATAAATAATATCACGGCGGGAACTCCGATAGCGGAAATAAGCTTTCCGACGGAGGGCGAGCCGGGGATTGATATAACCGGAATGAAAGTTCCGCAAAAGGTGGGTACGCCCGCGAGATACAATGTTGGCGCGGGTACTCAGCTTGTGAATGGGGATACGCAGATAGTCGCCGCGATAAACGGAAACCTTGTGTTCAAAGGCGGCGCGTTCGTCGTTGAGGAAAAGATCATTATTAACGGCGATGTGGACGTGTCGAGCGGCAACATCGATTTTATCGGAGATGTGATGATAAAGGGCGGCGTTTTTGAAGGATTTCGTGTTGCTTCAAAGCGCAGCGTCACCATAATGGGGCTTGTTACCAGCGCGGAGATCGTTGCTGACGGAGATGTTATGGTCAAGGGCGGCGTTATTAATTCAAAGGTGGTAAGCAAGGCGAATGTTAAGGTAGGCTTTTGCGAAAACAGTGACATAACCGCCAACGGCAGCGTTGAAAGTCCGTCGTTCGTAGGCGGAGAGATATTCGCGTCGGAAAAGATAATCGCTTCGGGCAAGGGCGTTATGGTGGGCGGAAAATACACCGCGCTCAACGGCGTGGAGGCTTCCGTGATCGGCTCGGAGAACTATACGAAAACGCTTGTGACATTAGGCAACAACGCCGTGCTTTCCGAAGAGCGCGAGCAGCTTGAAAAGGAGAATTCTCAGCTGGACGACCAGGCGGATCAGCTTGGGAAGATACTGTTGACCTTGGCGGAATTTGCAAAAAAGGGAAAGCTGTCGCCCGACCGCGAACAAATGCAGACCGACGCGCGGCGCAACCGTCTTCGTCTGCTTAATCAACTGCGTGCAAACCAAAAACGGATAATGGAGATCGATGAAGCGCTTCAGCTTATGCAAAATCTGTTCGTGTCGGTAAAGCGGATAATATATCCCGGAGTAACGCTGCGAATAAACTCGTCGGTGCTGAAGGTAAATTCCGCCGAAAACAGGGTGAGAGCGACGGTTCAGGGCGGCGATATCGTCTTTGTTCCGCTGTAAGCCGATTGAATAAAAACTGTCCGGGAGAGGAAACGTTCCTCCCTCGGACTTTTTTTGTGAATCTGTGTCAAAGTTCCCTGTCTTCACGCGTATGCTTCGTCTATGGTGTCAAACAGAAAGTCGAAGCTGCCCTTTTGCGTTTTAAGGCAGGTTTCGAGTACGTTGGCGAATATCTTCAGCTTCTTTTTTATAGAGCTGATATCCTGCGGCGAGGACGTGTTGTCCAGGAACACCGTAAGCACGGAAACGATTATTTCGGCGCTCTCCCGGGGATAATCCATTTCGATCGAGCCGTCCTGAATGCCTTGCTCCAGCAGTACTGTCAGTATCGGTGAAAGCTCCTGCACGGCAAAAGCTTTCAGTTTGTTGTGCAGAACGACGTCGTCGTTCAGGTGCAGCGTTATAATGAGGTTTTTGCGGCTGTCGTCAAAATCCTTTTTAATGACGCTTTTGAACAGCTGCTTTATGCGCCCGAGCGCAGTCTGCTCGTGCTGTATATTGTCGAGATATTCGCGGATAGCTCTGCGGTAGCTGCGCTCGATAAGACTTTCCAAGATCTCGTCCTTGCTCTCAAAATAATAATAGATGCTGCCCTTGCCGATGTTTGCCTTCTGCGCTATCAGATCGACTGATATTTCCTTAAACGGAACATTGGACATCAGCTCTTCCAAAGCGTCGAATATCTGTTTTCGCTTGTCCTGCTTCATTTTATCGCTCCTTTTTCTGCTCGGTAATTTTAACGGGCAAGACCGATTTTTGACCTTTCTTTTTGTATTGTATCACAAAATTGAAAAAAATTCAATATATTTTTTAAAAAATACTTGACTGGCGGTCGAAAATGTGATAGTATATGATTAGAAACATTGAGCGGTGTTCGATTTACCCCATTGGTTCTCAAGCGCGTTTTGACTGTTAAAACTGCCTTGCCGGACGGCTCTTTCGGATCGCGTTGGAGAAGCCATCTGCCGTCAATGCGATTGACTGATAGTCGGAAAAGGAGTGACTTTTATGAATTTTGTTATCGCGGCCGCCGCAGGTCTGCTTGCTACGGGAGCAGCCGCAAGCTATCTCGGGGCGCGTACCCTGTTTAACCGCGTGATTCCGCGTCAAGACGAGCTCAGAGTGGACGTGAGCGAAATGGCGGACGCAAAAAAGTGGGAGGAGTACATCAAAATAATCCACCGCGAAAAGGATAAGCTGCTCCGGCGTCCGTCCGAGCACGTCACAATAGAATCCCGCGACCTTCTTACTCTGCACGGAGAGCTTTTCACGGCAAGCCCCGCCTCAAAGCGGACGGCGATACTGTTCCACGGCTACACGAGTCAGGGTATGAACGACTGTCCGACGATGGCGGAGTATTTTATGGAGCGCGGATATAACGCTTTGATAGTCGACCAGCGGTCACACGGAAAAAGCGAGGGCAGATACATCGGCTTCGGCATACTTGACAGATTTGACTGTATAAAGTGGGTAGAATACGCATTGGCTCGCTTCGGCGAGGATTCGGACGTGGTGCTTTACGGCGTTTCTATGGGTGGCGCAACCGTGCTTATGGCAAGCGGCACGGAGGGCTTTCCGGAAAACGTTAAGGCGATAATTGCCGACTGCGCGTTCACATCGCCGTATGACATCTTCAAGCACATTCTGAAAAGGGATTATCACCTTCCGCCGCACCCCGTTATGGACATAAACGAGCGTATTTGCAAAAAGAAGGCGGGTTACGGCTTTGCGGATTATTCCACTTTTGATGCTATGGAAGCGGGCGCGTGTCCGATCTTGTTCATTCACGGCGACGAGGATATGTTTGTGCCGCCTCGAATGTCGGTCGATAACTATAACGCGTGTACAAGTCCGAAAAAGCTGCTGATTATTGAAAACGCGGGACACGCGGCGTCGCTTTATGAAAACGAAGAGCTTTATAAGGAAACCGTGACGGAGTTCTTGAACGAACATTTGGGAGTATATTCGGAGGAAATATGAAGGAATTTAACATAAACGGCACAGTAATGCAGTGTTATCCGCTTACTGCCGCGCAAAGGCTGCATTTTTACACGATAAAGTTCTCCAAACCGCAGGTGCTGAACATCGGCACGGGCTTGTATATCAATAACGATGTGGATTTCGGTGTGCTGAAGGACAGCATAAGAGAAACCATCGCGGGCTTTGATACGATGAGGCTTCGTTTTATTGAGGACGAGGACGGCACGCCGTATCAGTACATCGTTCCGTTTGACGAGCACGAGATAGGCTTTTTCGATTTCTCCGATTGGAAAGAGGAGGACGCTCACGCGGAGATGTGCAGATGGACGGAGAAGCCGTTAGAGCGCTTTAATTCCGCGATGAACAGGGTCGTGATGATAAAATATCCGGGCGGCTATAACGGTATTTATCTCAAGGTCGATCATATGACGATGGATTCAAGCTCTATTATAGAGTTTAATAAGCGGGTGCTGGAACTGTATTGCTCCAAGCTTTACGAATATCCCGCGCCAAAGCCAATGAAGCCGTATATAGAGGCGCTGAAAAAGGATCTTGAATATGAAAAGAAAGACAACCCCGCGCACATTGCGGACGAGGAGTACTGGAAAGCGGAGATAGAAGCCGACGAGCCTATCTACACCGATTTCACAGGACCCGGGCGGCTTATCACGCAGCGCCGTGAAAGCGGCAACCCGGATCTCCGAAGCGCGGTGGTCATCTCGAAAAGTATGGAAGCGTCGATATCGGTGTACCACCTGGAGGAAGAGCCGTCCGCAAGGCTGATGAAGTTCTGCGAGGAGAACAGGGTGACTATGGCGGGATTGCTGCTGATGGGGCTTCGCACAGTGCTTTCAAAGTTCAACAACGACGAAAAGGACGTTTCCGTAAAGACCTGCATAGCGCGGCGCGGAACGCTCCTCGAAAAGCACAGCGGCGGCACGAGGATACACTTCTTCCCGCTGCGCACGATAATAGAGCCGGAAACGAGCTTTGTCGAGGGAATAAGACTGATACAGGCGAAGCAGAATCAGATATTCCGTCACGCGAATTACGACCCGATAGAGCTTACTATGAAGCGCGCTAAGTATCGGAAATTCGCTCCGGGCGCTAGCTATGAAAGCATTTCGCTGACTTATCAGCCGCTGACGCTGCGATCTAGGGATTCCGATATGCCCGATATCGATTACAAGACATTCTGGTATTCAAACGGCGTTGCGGCTCAGCCGCTTTATCTCACGGTAATGCACCGCCCCGAGGACAACGGTCTGAACTTCAGCTTTGAATACAGAAAGGACGTTGTGAGTGAAAAGGAAATGGAATTTCTGTACTATTACCTTTGCCGCATACTGTTCAGAGGTATAGAGGATAAGGAGAGGACCGTCGGTCAGATCCTGGAGATGATCTGACGCGGCTTCCGCAATTTTGTTCGCAGCGGAAACCGTGTAAACGAGAATAGGAGGATAATATGCTGGAAGAACTTAAGGAATTGATTTGCAATTATGTGGAGGTCGAGCGCGACGCGATAACGCCGGAATCAAAGTTCGTTGACGATCTGGGCTTCAACTCTTTTGATTTTATGAGCTTTCTCGGGGAAGCCGAGGAGAAGTTCGGCGTTCACGTTAACGAGAACGACCTTTTGGAGCTTGCGACCGTTGGGGACGCGATAAAATATATCGAGAAGCTTCAAGGCTAAATTATATTCACACAAAAGATAGGAACAGACGTTCCGATTGCAGCGAGGATATTATGATGAAAACATTGTTCGACTTGGTTAAGACAGCCGGCGAAAAATACGGCGATCTGGTGTTCATTAAAGAGAAAAACGGCGAAGAGATAAGCGCAAAGACGTTTGGCGAGTTTTATTCGGACGCGCTTAAAACAGCCGCGTTTATAAAGGGCAAATTCGGCAGAAAGATTCACGCGGGAATTATAGGTCCCACAAGCTACAACTATCTTGTGAGCTATCTCGGCGCGGTTTCCGGCGGTAACGCCGCCGTGCCTATCGACGCGCTGCTCGCGCCGCCGGATATCTGCGAGCTGCTTGTGAGAGCCGACGTTGAGGTGCTGTTCTATGATGAGCGGTTTGCGGCGGCGCTGCCTGTCTTTAAAAGTGCCTGCCCGAACATAAAGGAATATATTTCGCTTTCCGACAGCTCTGAGAGCTTTTCTATGGGAAACATTAAAGCAGACTATTCCGCCGATGCTCCCGCCGCTCCCGCCGCGGACGATCTTGCGGCTATCTTGTTCACATCGGGAACAACGGGGAAGGCAAAGGGCGTTATGCTTTCGCACGGCAACTTTATGGATAACGTACTCTGCTGTGATAACGAAAGCACCACTGAGGACGCGCTGCTTACCGTTCTGCCCATTCACCACGTTTACTGCTTTACCTGCGATATCCTGCTTTCGCTGAGATACGGCACAACGGTCTGCGTAAATGATTCTCTGATGAAGGTCGCGCAGAACTTAAAGCTGTTTTCTCCGACGATCATACTGCTTGTACCGATGATCGTCGCGACAATATACAAGCAGATAAGCAGCGCTGCAAAGGCGAACCCCAATATCCCCATACAAGCACTTGCGCAGAGCGTGTTCGGCGGACGGCTCAAGACGATATACAGCGGCGGCGCGTATCTAAATCCGGAGCTTATCAAGGCGTATGAGGAGCTTGGTCTGCAAATAGCTCAGGGCTACGGTATGACGGAGTGTTCGCCGAGAATAACGACGGGCGACCTCTCGCGCAAATCCATCGGCGACGTCGGAACGGTCGTTAAGGGCTGCGAGGTGAAGATAGTCGACGGCGAGATAACCGTAAAAAGCCCCTCCGTTATGCAGGGCTACTACAAGGACGAGGCGTCTACCGCCGAAACCCTCAGGGACGGTTGGCTCTATACGGGCGACCTCGGCTATGTGGACGATGAAAACCGCTTGTTCATTACGGGCAGAAAGAAAAATCTGATAATCCTTTCAAACGGCGAAAACGTTTCCCCGGAGGAGCTTGAAAACAAAGTGGAAGCGGCGCAGATTGCCCAGGAGCAGATGGTGTATTCCGAGGACGAGGCGCTGACGCTGGAGCTGTTCCTCGGAACGGAGCTTTATAAGGGCAAGACCAAAGAGGAGGCTTACGAGGAGATAAGGGAAAAGGTAAAGCAGCTTAACAAAACGCTGCCGTCCTCAAAGGCTATTCGCCGCATCAGAGTGAGAGAAACAGAGTTTGAAAAAACGACATCGCGTAAAATAAAGCGCAGTCAGACCGTGCAGGGAGATATCATCTGACGTTTTATTTCATAAAAAGAGAGCGGCATTTTTTGCCGCTCCGTTTTTATAAACATAACTTCCCCGCCGCAGCGGGAAAATATAATATGAGATCAATGTGCGAGCTTTTTCTATTTCAGCGCCTGTTCAAACGTCTTCAGAAGCTGCTCCTGATGAAACGGCTTTTCAACAAAGCCCTTGACGCCTATGGCTTCCGCTCTTTCGATCGTATCGTTGTATGCCAGAGATGAAACCATTACTATCCGCGCCTCCGGATTCTTTTTAAGAATGATCTCTGCGGCGTCCAGCCCGTCCATTCCCTGCATAATAATGTCCATCGTCACCAGATCCGGCTGTATCGAAGCGTATTGTTCAATTGCGTCCTCGCCGCTGCGGCAGTGAGCCGCTATTTCGTAATCCGTTCCCTTCAAAGCGTCCTCCAGCTGAACCTTGACGAGTCGGGAATCGTCAACCACCATTACTCTCTTAGTCACTTGTGCTGCCTCCTTTCTGACCGTTCTCATCAATACCGGCTTTGCTGGGAATATGATGTATAAGCTGCGCTCCCTCGCTGTTCTCGTCGGAATATGTGAGAACGAACTGCGCCTCCCGTCCCTCCGGAATATAACGCCCGTGATAAAACGTCGGCTGGCTGAAATGAGCCGCTACCTGCGTTTCCCGATACAAAGCGCCGGCGATCTTTCCGCAAAGCACGTTAAAATATTCCTTGCTGAATTCCTCCAGATCTTCCTGCGTCACCGTTTCCTCGTGGAAGGAGTTTTGAGCCATACGGACAAGCAGGTTCGTGTCCGCGTAAAGAGTAAGACCGGTGTCGAACCCTTTGTCAAATGTGATATGAACGGTGCAGAGGTTTTCCCCGGGAGGTTTGTCCCCTTGGTGCAGGCGCACGCCCGCTGTCTGCTCCGTTACGTCCTGAAGAGCCTGATCCAGTATCCGTTCAAGCGTTTCCTTGTTTATGATCGCGTCCATACGTCGTAACTCCTCTGTCCTATGCTTTGGGTGAGGAATTGCTGTTGTCCTTCAGGACACGCCAGATACGCTCCAACAGATCGTTTGACGCGAAGGGCTTCAGTACATAATCACAAATGCCTAAATTGATGCCCTCCATAACAAACCGCTTATCCTCCACGCCTGTCAGCATAATTACAGGAATGTCGGCTCTGTCCTCCATGGCGCGGATCTCCCGCAGCGTTTCAAAGCCGTCTTTGGGTGCCATACGAATGTCCAACAGGATAAGGTCGGGTTTTTCCTCCTGCAGATACCTCAAAGCGCGCGACCCCGAATTAACTGTGATAACTTCATAGTATTTTCCCAGAATATCCGTTATTCTTTGCAGGATAATTGCCGCGTCGTCTACCGCCAAAATGCGTTTTCCGGGAATTCTGTTAATCATTTGCCGTATCCTCCTTTTCATCAAGTCTGTTTAATAATTTTCGCAGCAGCTCTTCCGCGTTGTCGTCCTCAAACAGCTTCAGCTGCCCGTGGATCTCCAAAAGACTGTCCGCCGCGTCCTGCGGCAGCTCGTGGCGCAGCAGCTCCTCCACGATATCAAAACATTCCCGCGATTTAAAACATTCCAGCTTATGCAGAGCCATATCCGTCTGCTCCTTCAGCTCGCGGGCGGTCAGGGGCGGGAGCTTATCCTGAGCGTCGTGCTGATTGCGGCTGTCCAGAAACAGTCCGATCTGCAGCAGAAGCGTTTCATAGGACTCCAGCAGGCGCGGGAAGTTTTTGGCGATGAACTCCGTATTGCCCTGTGAAGCGGCATTCTCGTGTTCGCGTGCCATATTTGAAACCTTCATCGCTCCGATATTTGCCGAAGCGCTTTTAAGTCCGTGTACCTCCACACAGTAGCGGGATATATCCGAACCGGAAAGCTCGCAGAGCAGTTCCTTTTTGCGCTGACCGTCTATAAAGTAAAGCTCCAGCAGTTCCGCGAAGCCCTCTTTGTCACCGACGTAATAGCGCGAGGCAGCACCGATATCGATCCCCTCGATACGGAAGTCGTTCGGGTCGAGCCGCCCCTCCTCGTCG
>DILZ01000085.1:31479-31846 GCA_002425305.1 Ruminococcaceae bacterium UBA5579 | reverse complement strand
CTCTTCCGGTATCCAGCGCGTCAATACTTTGCGAAGCTCCTTTCTGTCCAGGGGCTTTGCTATGAAATCCTGAAAGCCGCAGTTCAGAAATCGTTCCCTCATACCCTCCATAGCGTTGGCGGTCAGCGCGATCATCACCGGCGCGGTACCGTTCTCGCCGCAATCTCTTCGTATGATCTCCGTCGCCTCGATGCCGTCCATTACGGGCATCATATGATCCATAAAGATGATGTCGAACCGGTTTTCCCGTACAAGCTTTATGGCCTCTTGTCCGCTTTCCGCCTCGGAGAGATCGAAGCAATAGCTCTTAAGAAATCCCCTTGCGACCTTGCGGTTGACGGCGTTGTCGTCAACGACAAGCACCTTT
>DILZ01000085.1:26662-31453 GCA_002425305.1 Ruminococcaceae bacterium UBA5579 | reverse complement strand
CCGGCACCTCCGCTGTGGTGCGCTTGTCCACGATCTTCTGAGGAATGGTGATCGAAACTACCGTTCCCTTGCCGTAAACGCTTTCCACGTTTATAGTGCCCTTCATCATCTCCACTAAATGCTTGACGATAGCCAATCCCAGACCTGTGCCTTCTACGCTCCGATTGCGCTTGGAATCCACCTGGCGAAAATCCTCAAATATCTTGCCCAGGTCGTCTTCCTTGATGCCGCACCCGGTATCCTCCACCCGAAAGGTGATAAGCTCCTCGTTATCACGTTTGCCCGGCTCGCCGGTGACCTGAACCCAAACGTAGCCCTCTTTGGTAAACTTGATGGCATTATTAAGGATATTTATCATGATCTGCTTTATGCGTCCCTCGTCACCGTTATATCCGCAAGGGAGTGTGCCGTCGCACTCGTATTTCAGGATAAGCCCGCGCTTGGAGGCGGCCATATCCATCATTCCGACCACCTCGTCTATCACCGTCTTCAAATGATAGTCCGTGCAGACAAGCTCCATTTTGCCCGCCTCTACTTTGGACAGGTCAAGAATATCGTTTATTATGGCAAGCAGGTTCTTTGCCGCCGACTGAACGTCCTTCGCGTGCGCGTAGATCTGCGGGTCTTTGCTCTCCTCCATTATTATGTCGTTTAAGCCGATGATAGCGTTCATAGGGGTGCGTATCTCGTGTGACATATTGGCGAGAAACTCGCTCTTTGCGACGTTTGCCTTCTCCGCCTGCCGCCGAACGCGCTTTATTTCGTTTATGTACGCCTTGATGTCGGTCATATCCAAAATCAGGATAACACAGCCCTGCTTTTTGCCGTTTTCGTCAATGATCTGCTTGCTGTGACATTCATAGTGCTGCCCGTTTATGGAAAAGCTCCGCGGTATATTTTCGTTGAGCATCTCCTCTTGAAAATCCTCGACCACGCGGATGTTCTCGCCCAATTTGTGGTGGGATAACGTGGTGAAGATGTGAGCGGCTGCTTGATTGTAGCTTACCAGCCTGTCGTGATCGTCCAAAGCGATAACGCCGTCGCCCAAGCTCTCCAGCACCTTTTCCGCCGCCAAATGGCGGAAATCGTAGTTTCGGCGGCTCCACACCAAGATCACGACCATAGACATAGCGATAGCCATAGTCATCGGCGTGAAGTCAAACATTTTTGTGAGTTTGAGTACATAGATTATCAGCATTACCACAGGCAGTGAGGATATTCCGAAAATGCTCCAATATTGACGATTGACTGCCTGGTCGGATCTGGAGCGGATCGCCCGCACCAAAGTAAACATACACAGCGCGTACGGAATAAGTATTCGGCTTGCCAAAAAGAGCGCGTACAGCGGGCCGTAGGATATGCTGACGTATTGAAAACCGTTTTCTGCCTTCAGCCAAGCGACCTCGCGGTAAAAAAGCCCGTTCCAATTGAAGAATGCCGTTGGCAGCACAAAAAAGCTGATCGCGGCAAGCGTTCTTAAAAGTGCTTTTGGCGGAGAAACCGAACAGTACATATAAATAAACCAGCAATAGCACAGCGGAGCAAAGGCAGATCCGACATTCTCCACCTTGATAGCCGCCATTGCCGCATCCACGGTGGGGGCGGTTATCTCCAGCAGATAACCCACGTTCTGTACCAGCGAGCTGCACATAATAAAAATCAGCAGTTTTTGCTCGCGCGCGCCCTCCCCGTTAAGAAGCAGTATAAGAGCCACAAAGATCAGGCATATAGCAAAGCATTCCAGCGCAATGATCAAGTTTACCATTTTCCGAATACCTACCCAAATTATTTGTCCGATTATCGATCAAACGATCACAAGTCTTGTTTACGCGGCTTTCACGCCTTAAGCCGTTTTATGATGAGCGTACCGCGCACAGCTCTTGTTTCAGTATTATTATATCATATTGTTTTTTAAATTTCAAGCATTTTTACAAAACTCGGCATATCGGCAAAACGAAAAAATCACAGATATTTCACTTGACTTCTCGCCGCGATTGTAGTATAATATATAATGTATGTTTATGTGAAAAAACGGAGGGCGGACCAATGGGGCTTACGGAGGAACAGCGCGCTCGTATGAACAAGCTTATCGCGGACTGTCGGAAGCGCAAAACGGAACGTGCGGTTTCAAGTATAAAAGAGCAGATGTCCGCCGAGATGATCGAGGATTTTGCGAAAAAATACAGATTTGCCGACAGCGAAACCTCTGAAAGGCTGAAAAAGCTGCTTGACGAACTGCCGATAAACCGTATCGGCAGAATAGACTTCGATAAGCTGCCCGCGCACAGAACGTTTTCCGCCAAAAATACGGACACGCGCAAGCGTATGGTGTGGTTCTGTTCGCTTTGCGGCAGTGAGGAGATATTCGAGGTTTTCGTGAAGGGCAGTCTTTTTGACTTCCTTGCCGATTATGACGATTGGTATTTCTACGGTGCGTATATGCTGTTGGTTTACGATGACTTCGGCGGCTTTGTGTACATAGACGATAACGGAAATATGACGGAAGCGTTTTTACAATAATAACGAACAAAAGAATTTGAGGACAAAATGGATATTATAAAAGTTGAGAATTTGAGTTTTGACTACGTCACACAGGACGAAAACGGCAATGTTACAGAGAGAAATCCCGTGCTGAAAAACGTGAGCCTGAACGTACCCGAAGGACAGTTTCTTGCTGTTTTGGGTCACAACGGCTGCGGAAAATCGACGCTTGCCAAGCACCTCAACGCGATACTTTCGCCGACCGAGGGCAAAGTGACCGTTTGCGGCATTGATACGGAGGACGAGGACAGGATATACGATATACGGCAGTCGGTGGGAATGGTGTTTCAGAACCCCGATAATCAGATAGTCGCTACTATCGTAGAGGAGGACGTAGCGTTTGCGCCCGAAAATCTCGGCATAGAGCCGAAAGAGATACGCCGCCGCGTTGACGAGGCGCTCAAGCAGGTAGATATGTACGATTTCCGCGAACACGCGCCGCATCAGCTTTCGGGCGGACAGAAGCAGCGTGTTGCGATCGCGGGGATAATCGCAATGCAGCCGCGCTGTATCGTGATGGACGAGCCTACCGCAATGCTAGACCCAAAGGGTCGGCGCGAGGTTATGAAAACGATAAAACGGCTCAACCGTGAGCAAGGCATAACGGTGATACTCATCACGCATTATATGGACGAGGCGGCTCAGGCGGACAGGGTTGTGGTTATGGACGAGGGTCGTATCATAATGGACGATGTGCCGCGAAGGATATTCGCGCAGTCGGAAAAGCTGCGGAGCGTGGGACTTGACGTTCCTCAGGTGACGGAGCTGTGCGGTATGCTCCGCAAGAACGGCGTGAAGATATCCGATGAGATAATCTTTGAGGACGAGTGCGCGGAAGCCATAGCCGATTTGCCGCTGAAAATCAGACGGGCGGACATTGAGCGGAAAACGGAGGCCGCCACGCGGGAGGAGCAAGCGGAAACAGCTGCAAGGCTGGACGGAGTAACGTATAAATACAGCATAGGAACGCCGTTTGAGAAGACTGCCGTGGATAACGTCAGCCTTGACATAGAAAGAGGCGAGTTCGTCGGGATAATCGGGCATACGGGCAGCGGCAAATCCACGCTGATACAGCACCTGAACGGGCTTATAAAGCCGACTTCGGGCACTGTGTTCGTGGACGGCAGAGATATCCACGGCAAGGAAGTGAATATCCGCGATATCCGGTTCAAGGTGGGGCTTGTGTTCCAGTATTCGGAGCATCAGCTGTTCGAGGAAACGGTGGCAAAGGACATCGCTTACGGACCTAAGAATATGGGGCTGTCTGAAGAGGAGATAAACAAGGCGGTCAAGAGCGCGGCGGAGAGTATGGGGATAACTCACCTGCTCGAAAAGTCGCCGTTCGAGCTGTCGGGCGGACAGCAGCGCAGAGTTGCTCTCGCGGGCGTTCTCGCAATGGACCCGGAGGTGTTGATACTCGACGAGCCCGCCGCTGGACTTGACCCAAAGGGCAGAGACAGGATATTGAGTTTGATAAAACAATATCACGAAAATTCGGGAAAGACGGTTTTGCTCGTTTCCCACTCTATGGAGGATATCGTGAAGTTCGCAAGCAAGGTGCTTGTGATGAATAAGGGCAAGCTGTTCTGTTACGACGAAACGGATAAAGTGTTTGAGCAGACAAGCGAGCTTGTGTCTATCGGACTTGACGTTCCGCAGATAACCCGCCTGTCGCACAGACTTGCGGAAAAGGGAATTGATATCGGAAATGATATTTACACCACCGAAAGAGCGGTGCGGAGAATTTTAACGATGCTTTAAGGAAAATTCAAAATGATAAGAGATATAACGATAGGACAGTTTTTCCCGGGGAATTCGGTGATACACCGTCTTGACCCGCGCACGAAGCTGCTTCTGGATATTTTGTATTTGGTGATACTGTTCACCGCGCAGAGCTTTACGGGGCTGCTTATATCAATGCTGTTTATGGTGATGTGCTATATCGCGGCGAACGTGAAGCTCGTTATGATACTGAAAAGCATAAAGCCGATAATGCCGCTGATGATATTCACATTGGTACTCAATCTGCTGTTTATCAAGGGCGAAGAGCCGCTGTTCAAGTGGTGGATAATTTCGGTGTATCCCGAGGGCATACGCACGTCGCTGTTTATGGTGATAAGGATAGTGGCGCTTATCGTGGGAATGTCGCTGCTGACGTACACGACCTCTCCGATAATGCTGACTGACGCTATCGAGCGGCTGATGTCGCCGCTGAAAAAGCTGAGATTTCCCGTTCATGAGCTGGCGATG